>NZ_JBDJMB010000019.1:0-71446 GCF_039673645.1 Stenotrophomonas sp. TWI700
GCCGGCTCCTCGCGCGGTGATCGACTCCGGGGAGCCGGCCAGCGGCCGGCACTACCGCATCAGGCAGCGCGAGCCGCATCCGGCACCGCCGAGCCGCATCAGGCACCGCGAGCCGCATCAGGCACCGCCGAGCGGCATCGGGCACCGACGAGCGAGGTCAGGCGCCCGTTGGCACACCCGGTGTCAGCCGATCCAGGCCCGCAATCCCGCCACATCGAACGGCCACTCCAGCTCCCGCCCCTGCGCATCGCGCAACACCGGCACCCGCAGCCCGTAGCGGGCCTCCAGCGTGGCATCGTCATCAATGAACACACTGTCCAGATCGGCCACCCGGGCCTGGGCCAGTACCGCCAGGGCCTGGTCGCACAAGTGGCAGTCATCACGCTGGTACAAGGTAAACACCGGCCCACCCGCCTTGGGAAATGTTGCGCCGCAGCCAGAGCCGGCGGCACGAAGCGCATAGAATAGCGCTCCATCCGATACCCGCAGTTTGGCAATCATGGCTGTCAGCACGTTCGACGTTTTCAAGATCGGCATTGGCCCGAGTTCTTCGCACACCGTGGGACCGATGAAGGCTGCCGAACGTTTCGTGCACCGCTGGCTGCTCGATCCGGGCCACCTGCAGGACGTGGTGCGCATCCGCGCGGATGTCTACGGCTCGCTGGCGCTGACCGGCCGCGGCCATGGCACCGACAAGGCCGTGCTGCTCGGGCTGGAAGGCCAGCGCCCGAACCTGATCGACCCCGACATCATCCCGGAGACCCTCGAGCGCATCCGCAGCAGCAAGCGCATCCGCCTGATGGGGCAGCACGAGATCGCCTTTGATGAGAAGCGCGACCTGGGCCTGAACAAGCGCCAGAAGCTGCCGTACCACACCAACGGCATGCGCTTCACCGCCTATGGCGCCGATGAGCAGGTGATCGCCACGCGCGATTACTACTCCGTCGGCGGCGGCTTCGTGGTCAACCAGGACGATGCGGCCGATGACCGCATCGTGCCCGATGAAACCCCGCTGCCCTACCCCTTCAAGAGCGGCGACGAACTGCTCGCGCAGACCGCGCGCAGCGGGCTGAGCATCGCCCAGATGATGTTCGAGAACGAGAAGTGCTGGCGCACCGAAGACGAGATCCGCGACAGCCTGCGCGAAATCTGGAGCGCCATGCAGGCCTGCGTGGAGCGCGGCATCCGCCAGGAGGGCACCCTGCCCGGCGGCCTGCATGTCTCGCGCCGCGCACCGGCGTTGTACCGCGAACTGTCCTCCAAGCCGGAAGCGGCGATGCGCGATCCGTTGACCACGCTGGACTGGGTCAACCTGTACGCGCTGGCGGTGAACGAAGAAAACGCCGCCGGCGGCCGCGTGGTCACCGCGCCGACCAACGGCGCAGCCGGCGTACTGCCGGCGGTGCTGCACTATTTCGATCGCTTCTGCCCTGGCGCCAACGAACAGCGCGTGTTCGATTTCCTGCTGACCTCGGCGGCGATCGGCATTCTGTACAAGGAAAACGCCTCGATCTCCGGTGCCGAAGTCGGCTGCCAGGGCGAAGTGGGCGTGGCCTGCTCGATGGCGGCCGGCGGCTTGGTCGCCGCACTGGGCGGCAATCCGAGCCAGATCGAGAACGCCGCCGAGATCGGCATGGAACACAACCTCGGCCTGACCTGCGACCCGATCGGTGGCCTGGTCCAGATCCCCTGCATCGAGCGCAATGCGATGGGCGCGGTCAAGGCGATCAACGCCTCGCGCATGGCGATGCGCGGCGATGGCAAGCACAAGGTGTCGCTGGACAAGGTCATCAAGACCATGCGCGACACCGGCCGCGACATGCAGGACAAGTACAAGGAAACCAGCCGCGGCGGGCTGGCGGTCAACGTCATCGAGTGCTGATCGAGCGCCCCGGACGGTAGGGCCGACCTCGGGTCGGCCGCTGTCGTTCGCATCATCGGCCCGTCTGCACGGCCGCTCCGGTACAGTCAGGACTCCCCTGTTCCGGAGACTGCCATGCGCATCCTGGCCGCCGCCCTGCTCGCCTGCCTGCCGCTGACCACCCTCGCCGCCGAGACCTACGGCCCGCGGCTGGAAGGCTTCGATTACCCGTACCCGGTCAAGATCTTCCGCTTCGAGTCACAGCGCCAGCCGCTGGAGATGGCCTACATCGACGTTCCTGCCAGTGGCAAAGGCTTCGCCGGTACGGTCGTGCTGCTGCATGGCAAGAACTTCTGCGCGGCCACCTGGAAGGACACCATCGCGGCACTGAGCGCGGCCAGCTACCGGGTGATCGCGCCGGACCAGGTCGGCTTCTGCAAATCGAGCAAGCCCGAGCGCTACCAGTACTCGTTCGGCCAGCTGGCGGCCAATACCGAAGCACTGCTGGAGCATCTGGGCTATGGCGAGGGCAAGCTGCACATCGTCGGCCATTCAATGGGCGGCATGTTGGCGGCACGCTTCGCGTTGATGTATCCCCAGCGATTGCTCAGCCTGTCGCTGGTCAACCCGATCGGCCTGGAAGACTGGAAGGCCAAGGGCGTGCCGTGGCGCAGCATCGATGCCTGGTATGCGGGCGAGCTGAAGACCAGCTTCGACAGCATCAAAAAGTACCAGCTGGAGGTGTACTACAACGGCCAGTGGAAGCCCGAGTACGACCAGTGGGTGCGCATGCAGTCGCGCATGTACGACGGTCCCGGCAGACAGGCGGTGGCGTGGAGCCAGGCGCTGACCTCGGACATGGTGTTCAACCAGCCGGTCGTTTATGAGTTGCCGACGCTGACCGTGCCGACCACGTTGTTCATCGGCCAGACCGACCGCACCGCGATAGGCCGTGATCTGGCGCCGCCGGCGCTGAAAGCGACGCTGGGCAATTACCCGGCGCTGGGCAAGGCGGCCGCCGCGGCGATTCCGGGCGCCACCCTGGTGACCTTCGAAGACCTCGGCCACTCGCCGCAGGTGCAGGATCCGGCACGGTTCAATGCGGCATTGCTGAAGGCGCTCTCACAACGCGACTGAGCCGACACCCCGGTAGTGCCACGCCCGGCGTGGCAGCGGCCGTCCTCAGCGTTCTCCGCCGACGCAGCCAGCCCACCCTGGCGCTACCGTGTGCCTGGGTGGGATCGCGTGGCAATCAGCGCCGCACGATCGCCAGCACATCGTCCAGCAGCGCGGCGGCGGTGACCTCCGCCCCGGCGCCCGGCCCCTGGATCAGCAGCGGCTGGGCGTGATACCGGTCGCTGTGGATCGCCACCCGGTTGTCGGTCTGCGCGCCGCCGGCCAGCGGATGGTCTCGCGGCAGTACACGCAGCCCGACGGAGGCCCCGTCGTGATCGAAACCACCGACGAAACGTAGACACCCTGCTTGTTCCTGCGCCTGCTGCCAGTAAGCCTGCAGCGGTGCGTCCAGCAGCGAAAGCCGGCCCAGCGCATCCGCCGGTGACAGCGTGGCGAGCGCCTCCGGTACCAGCGAGGCGACCTGTACCTGCTCGGCGCGCAGCGCGATGCCGCTGGCCCGCGCCAGGATCAGCAGTTTGCGACGCACGTCCTCGCCGGAGAGATCCACGCGCGGATCCGGCTCGGTGTAGCCGGCCTCGGCGGCCTCGCGCACCCACGCCGAAAACGGGCGCTGGCCATCGAAGTGATGGAACAACCAGGCCAGCGAACCGGACAGTACGCCCTCCACGCGATGGATGCGGTCGCCACCGGCGACCAGCGCGCGCAGGCTGCTCAGCAGCGGCAGGCCTGCACCCACCGTTGCACTGTCGCCGTAATGCGCAGCACCCTGCTGTCCGCTGTCGGCGATGGCTTGGGCACGGGCCAGCTGCGCGCCCTGGCCGAGCTTGTTGGCGGTCACCACGTGCACGCCACGCGCCAGCCACTGTTCATGCCAGTTGGCGACCTCGTCACTGGCCGTCGCATCGACCACCACATCGCCGCGCTGCAGGCCTTCGGCTTCCGCCCAGGGCTGCAGCGCCACCGCGCCGCGCGCCACCAGGTTGGCCTGTGCAAGCTCGTGCGCGGGGGTCTGTTCGCAGGCCCGCGCCGTACGCGAATTGGCCAGCCACGAGAACGACGGCAGGGTGATGCCGCGGTCCTGCAGCGAGGCATAGCGCTGGACGAAGGCGGTGCCGACCGTCCCGGTGCCGAGCAGCGCCAGCTTTCGATGGGCGGCCAATGGCAGGGTGAGGACCGCGCTCATGCATCCACCTGTTTGCGCCGCTGCACGTCACGATGCTGATCGATCACCACCTGCGCGCGCTCCAGCCCGCCCTGCAGATCGGCCACCAGATCTTCCGGCGACTCGATGCCGACCGAGAGGCGCAGCAGCCCTTCGCTGATCCCGGCATGCGCGCGCGCTTCCGGGGTCATCGCAGCGTGGGTCATGGTCGCCGGATGCGCGACCAGGCTCTCGACGCCGCCCAGCGACTCGGCCAGGGTGAAGCAGCGCAGGCCATCCACGAAAGCGCGCACCGCCGCATGCGGATCATCGCCCGGGCACGAGGCCAGTTCGAACGAGAGCATCGCGCCGAAACCGCTCTGCTGGCGGGCCGCGATGGCATGGCCGGGATGATCGGCCAGGCCGGGGTAGTACACGCTGGCGACCGCATCGCTGGCGGCCAGCAGCTCGACCACGGCCGCCGTGTTTTCCTGGTGCGCACGCAGGCGCGCACCGAGCGTACGCAGACCGCGCAACGTCAGGAACGCATCGAACGGCGAACCGGTCAGGCCGAGCGCGTTGGCCCACCACACCAGCTGTTCGTGCACGGCCGGATCGCGCGCGATCACCGCCCCGCCGACCACATCGCTGTGACCGTTGATGTACTTGGTGGTGGAGTGCAGCACCAGATCGGCTCCGAAGCTGATCGGCTGCTGCAGCGCCGGCGACAGGAACGTGTTGTCGACCACCACTTTGGCCCCGGCCTTGTGCGCGGCATCGATGACGAAGCGCAGGTCGGTGATGCGCAGCAGCGGGTTGGACGGGGTTTCGATCAGCACCAGGGTCGGCGACTGCGCCAGCGCGTCGGCCAGCGAACGCGGATCGGTCAGGTCGGCGGTGATCAGGCCGAAGTGGCCCTTCTTCGCCAGCGCGTTGAACAGCCGCCAGCTGCCGCCGTATGCATCGTGCGGCACCACCAGCGTATCGCCGGGCTGCAGCAGTGCATTGAGCACCAGGTTGATCGCGCCCATGCCGGTCGAGGTGATCACCCCGCCCGCGCCGCCTTCGAGTTCGGCCAGCGCTTCACCGAGCAGGTCCCGGGTCGGGTTGCCGCTGCGCGTGTAGTCGTACTGGCGCTTGTTGCCGAAGCCATCGAAGCTGAAGTTCGAGGACAGCACGATCGGCGGGGTCACCGCGCCGTGGGCGGTGTCACGGTCGATGCCGGCACGCACGGCGGCGGTGACGCGGCTACAGGACGGCTCGGTACCAGCGGAACGGCTCATGCGGTTTCTCCGGGGGATCGAAAAGCGGTGGCGAGGATCGCGTCGATGCGATCGGTTTCTTTCAGGAAGGCGTCGTGGCCGTACGGCGAGCGCAGCACGCGCAGGCTGCCGCGCGGGCCCAGCCCCTCGACCAGGCCGACGCAGTCGGCCAGCGGCACCAGGCGATCGCCTTCCACGGCGACCACGACGGTCGGCACCAGGATGGCGGCCGGGTCGATGCGATGCAGGTCGATCGATTCGGACAGGCGCAGGTAGGCATCGACCGGGGTACGGGCGACGTACTGCGCACCGGCGGCATCCAGATAATCTTCAGCGGCGACGCGCACGCGGCCATTGACCACTTCCGGCGCGGCGTCGAAGCGCTCGCCGAACTCTTCCGGCGTGCGGTAGCTGAGCATGGCGAACTGGCGCGCCAGCGACAGCCCGTGGCTCTCGGCGCACTGAAGCTGGCCAAGCGCGACCGCACGGCGCTGCAGCGCACGCCAGGCCGCGGCATACGGATGCGGACGATGCGCGCCGCTCACCGCGATCAGCTTCTGCAGGCGCTGGCGGTGACGGATCGCGAACTGCTGGCCGACCAGCGCGCCGTAGGAGTAGCCGACGAAGCACTGCAGGCGCGCGATGCCTAGATGATCCAGCAGCAGGGCCAGCGCATCGGCCTGGTCGGCGGTATCGATCGGCAGGTCGAGCGCACCATCGGCACCGATGAAATCGAACGCCAGGATGCGCAGCGAGGCCGGATCCAGCGCGCTGCCCGCGGCGACCAGGCCCTCGGCCCAGCCCTTTTCGGGGAATTCGGCATTGGCCGCCACATGGCGATGCGCGGAGATGCCGCCGGCCAGCACCACCACCGGCGCCTCGGCGCGACCGACGCATTCGTAGCGCAGGCGCACCGGCCGCGGCCCGCCATGACGCATCGACAGCACCGCCGCGATATCGCCGCGCACGGCGTTCAGCCCGGCGTCGACGGGGACGCTGAGCGGTGCGAAAGAGTCGGTGGCGACAGGGGCGGCGGTGGCGAAGCTCATGGCGGTATCCAAAGTAGGAGTCGGCCATCGAGCTTTCGCGGAGCTCGCGTTCGAAGCGCACGCACGGTGCACGGTTCGAACCATCTTTCGGAAGACACCAACGGTCTCCGCAGGATTTGGCACCTACGCAGGTCGCTTTCGCGTCTGCGGGCTGCCCCGGCTTCAAAGGGCCTGTCCCTCTGCCGGTCTCGATGGTGGAGCCACGATGCCAGTGCTTCCGGGCCATGTCAATCCCTTCATCGGCATGAAGCGATATATATTCCAGATGATCATCAGTCACGCATACTCGGGGCACCTCCCCAATCGGCCAGAGCCTTGCGCTGCCTACGTCTGCCCACCCTGATCCTCGTCCTGGCCCCGGTGCTGAACGCCGGCGCCGTGCCGGCCAGTGACTGGCGCAACGGCTGGCGGATCGACCGCCCGGCGACCGCCAGCCCTGCCCGCCCCGCCCCGGTGGCGGCAGGGCCCGGCCTCGCCGTGCTGACCCTGGAAGGTACCGGCGAGCGCTGGCAGGCGCGGGTCGACAACCGCCTGGCCGGTCCGGTCCAGGTCTCGGTGCGGCCTGCCGCAAGCACCCCGGCGATGCCGGGTCTGCCCCTGCAGACAGTGATCGCCGGCGCGGCCAGCGTGGTGGTCACCCGCCTGCAGCCCCCCGCCGGTGCGACCGCGATCCGGCTGGACATGACCGCCGTCCCGGGCGATCCGGCGGCGCGCCCACGCGATGTGGCCTATCTGCTCCCCTTCGATGCCGCCCGCATCCAGGTCAGCCAGGCGCCGCAAGGGCAGTACAGCCACACCGATCCGGAGAACCGCGACGCCATCGACTTCGCGCTGCCCGAAGGCAGCCCCGTGCTCGCGGCGCGGGCCGGCACCGTCATGCAGGTCCAGGCCGGGTATCAGGGCAATGGACAGGACCGCGACCACGATCTGGGCCGGGCCAACCTGGTGCGGGTGCTGCATGAGGACGGCAGCATGGCCGTGTACGCCCATCTGCAGCACAACGGCGTGCTGGTGCGCCCGGGCGAGCAGGTCCAGGCGGGGCAACGCATCGGGCTGTCGGGCAATACCGGCTACAGCGCGGCCCCGCATCTGCACTTCGCGGTCCAGGTCAATGCGGGCATGCGACTGCGCTCGATCCCGGCCCGCATCGTCAGCCCGCAGGGCGAGCTGCGCTTCGCCCGGACCACGGACGAGGCCGGCGCATCCGCCCTGCCCTGACCCCGGCCATGCCCGCCCCCGCTATACTGAGCGGCTTATCTCCATGAAAAGCGCCCCGGGCGGGCGCGTCACGCCATGTCCGAAGTCGCTACCGAAGCTGCGCGCCGCCGCACCTTCGCCATCATTTCCCATCCTGACGCCGGCAAGACCACGCTGACCGAAAAGCTGCTGCTGTTCGGCGGTGCGATCCAGATGGCCGGTTCGGTCAAGGGTCGCAAGGCCGCGCGCCATGCCACCTCCGACTGGATGGCGCTGGAAAAGGAACGCGGGATCTCGGTCACCTCCTCGGTGATGCAGTTCCCGTACGAAGGCAAGATCGTCAACCTGCTCGACACCCCCGGCCACGCCGACTTCGGCGAGGACACCTACCGCGTGCTCACCGCAGTGGACTCGGCGCTGATGGTGATCGACGTGGCCAAGGGCGTGGAAGAGCGCACCATCAAGCTGATGGAAGTGTGCCGCCTGCGCGACACCCCGATCATGACCTTCATCAACAAGCTCGATCGCGAGGGCAAGGAGCCCATCGACCTGCTGGATGAAGTGGAAAGCGTGCTCGGCATCCAGTGCGCGCCCGTCACCTGGCCGATCGGCATGGGCCAGCGCCTGAAGGGCGTGGTGCATCTGATCAGCGGTGAGGTGCACCTGTACGAGCAGGGCCGCAACTTCACCCGCCAGGATTCGACCATCTTCCCGTCGATCGATTCGCCGGGGTTGGCCGAGAAGATCGGCGAGCGCATGCTGGCCGATCTGCGTGACGAGCTGGAGCTGGTGCAGGGCGCCAGCCATCCGTTCGACGTGGAGGCCTACCTGGCCGGCAAGCAGACCCCGGTGTTCTTCGGCTCGGGCGTGAACAACTTCGGCGTGCAGCCGCTGCTGGACTTCTTCGTCGAGCATGCGCCGTCGCCGCAGCCGCGCGCGACCACCGGCCGCGTCATCGCGCCGCAGGAAAACAAGCTGACCGGCTTCGTGTTCAAGATCCAGGCGAACATGGACCCGCAGCACCGCGACCGCGTGGCGTTCATGCGGGTGTGTTCGGGCCATTTCGTGGCCGGCATGAAGACCTTCCATGTGCGCACCGGCAAGGAAATGAAGCTGGCCAATGCGCTGACCTTCATGGCCAGCGATCGCGAGATCGCCGCCGAAGCGTGGCCGGGCGATGTGATCGGCATCCACAACCACGGCACGATCTCCATCGGTGACACCTTCACCGAGGGCGAAGCCGTCAGCTTCACCGGCATCCCGAACTTCGCGCCGGAACTGTTCCGCCGCGCACGCCTGCGCGATCCGCTCAAGCTCAAGCAGCTGCAGAAGGGCCTGGCACAGCTGTCCGAAGAAGGCGCGACGCAGTTCTTCCGCCCGTTGATGAGCAACGACCTGATCCTGGGCGCCGTGGGTGTGCTGCAGTTCGACGTGGCCGCCTACCGCCTGAAGGACGAGTACGGCGTGGAAGCGACCTTCGAGCCGGTCAGCGTGACCACGGCACGCTGGGTGACCTGCAGCAACGAGAAGAAGCTGGAGGAGTTCCGCGAGAAGAACGCGGGCAACCTCAGCATCGATGCCGCCGGCCAGCTGGTGTACCTGGCACCGACGCGGGTCAATCTGCAGCTGGCGCAGGAACGCGCGCCGGACGTGCGCTTCGCGGCCACGCGCGAAGCCGCGCACAGCGTGTCGGTCAGCTGATCCTTCGCCGATCTGTCGGCTGAACGGCCGCGCGTGCATGCGCGGCCCATCTTGGCGATGATAGGGGGGAGCGGGCTCCCCCTCCCCGCACATCCGATCATCGCCATGACCTCTGTCGTTTCCGTTCGAGAAGAAATCGCCAGCGCCTTGACCCACGGGCTTGGCGCCGTCGCTGCCCTGGCTGGCAGCGCTGTGTTGATCACGTTGGCCGCCATCTATGGCGACGGCTGGCAGTTGGCCAGCGCGATCGTTTTCGGGGTGGCGCTGCTGCTGTTGTATACCGCCTCGACGCTCTATCACGCGATCCAGCATCCGGTCGCGAAGGGCCGGCTGAAGGTGTTCGATCACTGTGCGATCTATCTGTTGATCGCCGGTACGTATACGCCGTTCACGCTGATCGGGCTGCGCGGGGGGCCGTGGGGCTGGGGGATGTTCACGGCGATCTGGGCGCTGGCGTTGTTCGGGGTGGTGTTCAAGTTGTTCTATACGGGCCGTTTCAAGCTGTTGTCGACGATCATCTATATCGCGATGGGCTGGATGGTGATGGTGGCGATCAAGCCGATGTGGCATTCGCTGGACGGGTGGACGCTGGGCTGGCTGTTGGCCGGCGGGGTGTTCTATACGTTGGGGACGGTGTTTTATCACCGGGAGTCGGTGCCGTATTCGCATGCGATCTGGCATCTGTTCGTGATCGGCGGGAGTGTGTGCCACTTCGTTGCGGTGACTGCGCAGATTCTTTGAGTGCTGTTTTCTTGCCGGTAAGGCAGCGGCGACGGCAACGGCAGCGGCAGCAACAGCAGCAGCAAGAGCGGCTCGGGCTTCAGGGATGCGCCAGGCTGGGTCGGCACGGGTGGGTTGGCGGGACACGCCGTGAATCCCGCTCCGCGGCCCGGCCCAGCCGCTGGCGGCTGGGCGTTCAGTCGCATGCGAGGCAGTGCCTCGCAAGCAATGCGCCTTCACCCCTGGAGACTCATGTCGCGCCATCCATGGCGCTCATGGTCCCGCCAACCCACCCGCACCGCCCCGCTCACGGTTGGCGGGTGGCCTGGGAAGATCAAGATCTTTGGCTGGATCGGGTGCCGAGTCTGGCCGCGTATGGGGACCGCGCAGCACCTCCCGAAGGCGTCGACGCAGGCGACGCCGATGGTCGATACGCTCCACCCTGACACTACGCTTACCAATGCTTCGCGTTGTCTGCACGATGCAAGGACAACCATGGGGATGTGAATACTGTCCCGTCCCCTGCTCCGTCCGATGCTCCTTCCCGTTCCCGCTGGCGCTGGCGTCGTCCCGGCAAGCGGGGGCAGCGGTGGTTGGCCATTCTGGTGTTCCTGTTTGCGGCGTTGTTGATCCTGATCGCGCTGTGGGATTGGAATTGGTTCAAGGGGCCGGTGGAGCGCGCGGTGCAGGCCAAGACCGGGCGTGAGTTCCATATCGCCGGGGATCTGGATGTGGATCTCGGTCGGGTCACGACGGTGCGCGGTGATGGGCTGACGTTTGCCAATGCGACGTGGGCCAAGCAGCCGCAGATGGCGACGGCGGATCGGGCGGAGATCGATCTGCGGGTGTGGCCGCTGCTGCGCGGGCAGGTGCGGATTCCGGAAATCCGGCTGACGCGGCCGGACCTGCTGCTGGAGACGGCGCCGGACAAGAATCAGCCGGGCAACTGGGATTTCCTGGGGCCAAGTGATGGCGATCCGCCGGTACTGCAGCGGTTGCTGATCGAGGATGGCCGCCTGCAGTTCCAGGATGCGGCAGGCAGGACGGATGTGCTGGTCTCGCTCAACAGTGGCAAGCCGCGCGATCGTGAGAGTGGTCCGCCGCTGTTCGTCAAGGGCAAAGGGCGCTGGCAGGGCAATGCGTTCTCGCTGGATGGCAATACCGAGTCACCGCTGGAGCTGACCAATACCGGGCATCCGTTCCGCATCCATCTGGATGGGCGCGCCGGGAATACGCATGCGATCGCGAGCGGCACGCTGACCAATCCGTTCCAGCTGCGGGTGTTCGATCTGGAGCTGATGCTCAGCGGCCAGGACATGGAGGATCTGTTCCCGCTGATCGGGATCGCGATTCCGTCGACGCCGCCGTACCGGCTGAAGGGGCGGTTGAAACGCGACAACGCGATCTGGCGCTACGAGAATTTCACCGGCACGGCCGGCGACAGCGATCTGGGCGGTACCGCGCAGATCGACGTGAGCGGCGAACGGCCGTTCCTGAAGGCGGATCTGGTGTCCAAGCGGTTGGACTTCGACGATCTGGCCGGCTTCATCGGCGCGCCACCGAAGACCGGCGCCGGGGAATCGGCCAATGCCGAACAGAAGGCGAAGGCCGCCGCGCTGGCCGCGCGTGCCAAGGTGCTGCCGGATACGCCGTACAACCTGTCCAAGCTGCGCGCGATGGATGCCGATGTGCGCTGGAAGGCGCAGCGGATCAATTCGCCGACGCTGCCGCTGGATGACATGGATGCCCACCTCAAGCTCGACGATGGCCTGCTGCGCCTGGAACCGCTGAACTTCGGCGTCGCCGGTGGGGACATCCGCAGCACGATCCGGATGGATGCGCGCAAACAGGCGATCTCCACGCAGCTGCAGGCGACCATCCGCAAGGTGCAGCTGGGCAAGCTGTTCCCGGATGCGAAGCTGGCCGAGCAGGCATCGGGCGGCATCAGTGGGGATGTCAAATTGACGGGCCAGGGCAACTCGATCGCCGCGATGCTGGGCAGTTCCGATGGCACGGTGGCGGTCGGTATCGGCCGCGGGCACGTCGGCAATCTGATCATGGAACTGGCCGGCCTGGATGTCGCCGAATCGGTGAAGTTCCTGTTTACCGGCGACAAGCAGATCCCGCTGCGCTGCGCGTGGGGCGACTTCGGCGTGGACAACGGGGTGATGCAATCGCGGTCGCTCGCCTTCGATACCACCGACACCCTGATCCTCGGCCAGGGCACGGTGGATCTGAAACAGGAACAGCTGGACCTGCTGCTGCGCCCGCGCCCGAAGGACATGAGCATCCTGGCACTGCGCTCGCCGCTGCGCATCGGCGGCACCTTCAAGGATCCTTCGTTCCGCCCGGACTTCAAGGCCTTGGGCATCCGCGGGGCGATCGCCCTGGCGCTGGGCAGCATCGCGCCGCCCGCGGCGCTGCTGGCCACGATCGAAACCGGCCCGGGTGAGGACAGCAACTGCGGCGGTCGCTACGCCAAGTAAGCGCGTGGACGCGCGGGCAGGTACCGACGCAGAGTCGGCCTGCCCTGCCGCACGGATGCCTGCTCAGCCAGCGACGATGTACTGCTGCAGCTGATCCAGTTTCTGCGCCTGTTCGTCGATCACCGACTTGACCAGATCGCCGATCGAGATCACGCCGAGCACGCCCGTGGTGTCGACTACCGGCAGGTGGCGGATACGGTAATCGGTGACCAGTTGCAGGCAGTGTTCGACCTGCTCGCCAGGGGCGACGGTCACTACCTTGGGCGTCATGATCTCGCGCACTTCGGTTGTCCGCGAGGAGCGCTCGTGCAGCACGATCTTCCGCGCGTAATCGCGCTCGGAAAGGATGCCGACCAGCTGCCGGCCCTCCATCACCAGCACCGCGCCGATGCCTTTTTCGGCCATCAGCCGGATCGCGTCGATCACCGCCGATGTCGGGGCGACGGCGAATACCTCAGGGGACTTGCCTTCCAACAGCTGTCGTACCGTGGTCATCTCGCAGCTCTCCACCGATGGGATGCACGGCCGAGTCTGCCACGAACGGTGGTTGCCAGGTGTCAATCAGGTACAGCGGGCGCTGCTTGGATTCCTCATACAGCCGACCCAGGTATTCGCCGATCAGGCCCAGCGCGATCAGCTGGATGCCGCCCAGGAACAGGATCACCGCCATCATCGTCGGCCAGCCGGCGACGCGGTCGCCGTACAGGGCCGCCTTCAACACGACCACCAGCGCGAAGAGGAACGCGAACGTCGCTGCCGCCAGGCCCAGGTAGGTGGTCACGCGCAGCGGCGCGGTCGAGAATCCGGTGATGCCTTCCAGCGCGAAGTTCCACAACCGCCAGAAACCAAACTTGCTCTCGCCGACCAGCCGCGCATGGCGATGGTAGGGCAAGGCCTTGCGGCGGAAGCCAACCCAGCCGAACAGTCCTTTCATGAACCGGTGACGCTCACGCAGCTGGCCCAGCGCCTGCAGCGCGCGCGGCGAGAGCAGCCGGAAATCGCCGGTATCGGCCGGGATCGGGGTCTTGGACAGGCGCCCGATCACCCGGTAGAAGGCCTTGGCCGTCGACCGCTTGAGCCAGCTTTCGCCATCGCGCACCAGGCGCGTGCCATACACGTTGTCGTAGCCCTGCTGCCACAACGCGACGAATTCGGGAATCAGCTCGGGCGGATCCTGGCCGTCGGCATCGAGGATCATCACCGCGCCCCCGTCGACCAGATCCAGCCCGGCGGTGAGCGCGGCCTCCTTGCCGAAGTTGCGCGACAGCCGCAGAACGCCGACGCAGGCATCGGTCTCGGCCAGGCCCTGCATCACCGCCCAGGTGGTATCGGTGCTGCCGTCATCCACATACAGCACGCGGCCGTCGATGCCCTCCAGCCCATCGAGCACCGCGCGCAGCCGCGGGTGCAGCATCGGCAGGGCCAGTGCTTCGTTGTGGGCGGCGACGACGACGGTCAGGCGAGGGCTGTTCATGCCGCGATTGTAGCGTCAGGCAATCACGTACATGAATGCTCAGTCCCGGTCGAGATAGGCATCCCCGCCCAGCTGCCGCGCCTGCCGCTGGATCCATGCCGCGCGGCGCTGCACGTACGGCCCCGGCTTGGCCGCGCTGTAACGCCGGGGCGATGGCAGCACCGCCGCCAGCCGCGCGCTTTCAGCCGGGCTCAACCGGGACGCGTCCTTGTTCCAGTACTGCCGCGACGCGGCCTGCGCGCCATAGATGCCATCGCCGAACTCGGCGATGTTGGCGTACATCTCCAGGATGCGGGACTTGGGCCACAGCGCTTCGATCAACACCGTGTACCAGACCTCCAGTCCCTTGCGGACCCAGCTGCGGCCCTGCCACAGGAACAGGTTCTTGGCGACCTGCTGGCTGATCGTGCTGGCGCCGCGCAGGCGACCGCCGCGCGCATTGTGGTCGCGCGCCTTCTCGATCGCCTGCAGGTCGAAGCCGTTGTGTTCCGGGAAGCGCTGGTCCTCGGCGGCCACCAGCGAAATGGGCAGGCTCGGCGCCATCTGCTCCAGGTCGCGCCACTGGTAGTGCAGGCGGTAGCTCCAGTCGCTCTGCCCCAGCGCCTCGCCGTAGCGCCACAGCATCACGCTGGAGACGGGCGGATCGATGACGCGCAGGGCCAGTACCTGCAGCACGCTGAACCCCACGAACAGGACCGGCAGCCACAGCAGGCGCTTCCAGTGCCAGCGGCGTGGACGTGATGGTTCCAGGTCCGGTTCGACCTTGAGGTTGCTGCGCTCTGCCCCCATTACTGGTGCATCCTTTACTTGCACGGTGGTCGGCGCATTATCCGGCAACCGGCACTCCTTTCGCGCAGCCACCGAACCGATGACCGCCCAATCCGACTCCCTTGTCCGTTTCCTGCTTCCCGATGCCGGCGTCCGCGGCGTGCACGTGCACCTCGATGACACCTGGCGGGAAATCCTCTCCCATGCGGTCTATCCGCCGGGCGCCGCTGAACTGCTCGGTGAGGCGAGCGTCGCCTCTGCGCTGTTCACCGGGCATACCAAGGTCGATGGCCGCCTGTCGATCCAGCTGCGCAGCAACACCGCCATGCGCACCCTGTTCGCCGAGTGCACCGCGGCCGGCACCCTGCGCGGCATCGTGCAGCTGGCCGACGGCGGCGGCGACGCGCCGCGCGACCTCACCGCCCTGGGCGAGGATGCGCTGCTGGCGATCACCATCGAGAATCCCGGCCTGGATCCGCGCGAACCGCAGCGTTACCAGAGCCTGGTCGGCCTGACCGCGGCCGGCCTGGACGAAGCCTTCGAGGATTATTTCCGCCAGTCCGAACAGCTGCCGACCCGCTTGCTGCTGGCCGCCGACGGCACCCGCGCCGCGGGCCTGCTGCTGCAGAAGCTGCCCGGCGATGAAGGCGACCAGGATGGCTGGTCGCGGGCCAGCGCCCTGTTCGAGACCCTGGGCAAGCAGGAATTGCTGGAGGTGCCGGGCCACGATCTGCTGCACCGCCTGTTCCATGAAGAGACGCCGGAACTGCTGGGCGACAAGGCCCTGCGCTTTGCCTGCTCGTGCTCGCGCGAGCGGGTGGAAGGCATGCTGCAGTCCATCGGCGAGGAAGAGGCCCGTGCCGCCGCCGAGCCCAGCGGCGCGGTCGAGGTGCGCTGCGAATTCTGCGGGCAGGAGTATCACTTTCCGTTGACGGAATTCGACATACTGTTCCGCGGAATGGATGCTTCCTCGCCGGCACCTGAACGGCTTCAGTAATCTCGGCGCGAGTTTTGTTCTGGGGAGAACGAAGACTTGTTAAGAAATCATAAACGCCCTAGGATCAATGTCCCGCTTCGGCGGGAACTTGTGTTCACTGCGCTTGTCTGAGAGTTCCCATGCATTCCCTTCTGCGTCTACCGCTGGCCCTGATGATCGCCCTAGGCGCGATCCCGGGCGCGCATGCGCAGGCCAAGGGCAAGCAGGACGGCACTGTGTTGCCGATCTGGAACAAGGGCAGCGGCAAGGTCGAGGCCCTGCTGTACCTGGAACCGACCGGCGAGCAGGCGGTCGGGGCCCGCTGGCATTTCGGGCGCAGCTCGCTGGATGCGGCCTTCGGGCTGTCGTCGGGTGACTCGCTGGGCCTGCTCTGCAACAGCAGCCGCGGCACCAGCATCAGCGGATTGGCCAGCCATTGCATGCTGGCCACGCTCGGCGATGAAGACGACAACACGCTCAGCCGCCGGGTCAGCGGCACTGCCGCGTTCAACCGCCCCGGCGGTCGCGTCGGCCTCACCGCCGGCAGTGGCCGTGACACCCTGCCGGCCTGGCTGGCGGGTCCGAACAAATCGCCGTCGCTGCGCGCCGAACAGAACGATCTGACCGTGTTCGGGCAGAAGAACATCGGTCGCGAGGGCTTCGTGTCGATCGGCGGCACCTATGCGAGGGCGCGTCTGGTCCCGATCGCGGACGCCTCCCCGGCGATCGTCGACCGCTGGGACAGCAAGAGCCTCACCATCGGTGCCGGCTATGGCAACTTCAGCGGCAACATCATCGGCCGCGTGGTGGATGTCCCCGGCCAGCCCGGCAGGTGGGAAGGCCTGGGCGTCGGCCTGACCTGGCGCACGCCCTGGAGCGGCCAGCTCACTGTCGGCGCCGAGAACGTGGTCACCCGTGGCAAGAATCCGTTCGCCCCGCGCAACGAGAGCACCGACGAAGGCACCGTGCCCTACGTCCGCTACGAGCAGGACCTGTAAGCCAGGCGTCCCTGCGCCGCTCCGCGATGCCCGACCGCGCAGAAGGCGGGCCCGTTTCCCTGATCCACGCCGCTCGCCGTAGCGGCGTTTCTGTGTGCGCCCCTCGCCACCGATTGCATGCACCGGCGTACGGGTGCCTAGCATAAGGCGCGCCCGAACACTCACTGGTAGGACAATCGCAACAGGTCTAAGGCCGCCGCTGCCGCGCAGTGGGTGCGAACCCTGACCCGCATTCAGGTAAAAAAGATACAAATCGACATAAAAAATGTGCCAAAAGTCATCGCCTCTTAGCCTTGGCCAATGGCCCCCCGCAGCAGGTAACGCCCTGAAAGCCTTACCGCACAGGGACTTTGCCGAATTTCACCTGAATCACATGAAGTATTAACCGGTCTTTAATTTCTCCGAATACGTGGTTACTATCGAGTCAGCTTCGCGACTTGGAAACGCCTTTCGTTTCCGCGCTGAAGCCCATCCCAGAACCCGTAGCACCCAAGTCCATTTGGAGAGAGAGAGCCAATGAATTGCAGGACAAACAAGCTGCGCGACGCCATTGCGTTTGCGCTGGTGGTGACCGCTGGTAGCACCGGTGCAGCCTATGCACAGGAAACCCAGACCCTCGACAAGATCGAAGTCACCGGTTCGCGCATCAAGCGCGCCGACGTGGAGACCTCGCAGCCGGTCTTCACCATGAGCCGCGAGCAGATCCAGGCCCAGGGCCAGACCTCGATCGGCGACATCATCCAGAACATCAGCACCAGCGGTTCAAGCCTCAACAGCACCTACAACAACGGTGGTAACGGCGAAACCCGCGTGAACCTGCGCAACCTGGGTTCCAGCCGTACCCTGGTGCTGGTCAACGGTCGTCGTTGGGTCGGTGGTACTGGCCTGGGCGGTGCGGTTGACCTCAACACCATCCCGACCGCCGCTGTAGAGCGCATTGAAGTCCTGAAGGACGGCGCCTCGACCATCTACGGTTCGGACGCCATCGCCGGCGTGGTCAACATCATCCTTCGCCAGAACTTCGACGGTGCGGAAGCCAACGCCTACTACGGTCAGTACGACAAGGGCGACGGTTCGCGCGAATCCTACGATTTCACCATCGGTTCCGCTGGTGAGCGCTGGCACGCCACCCTGGGCGTCGGCTACGTGAAGGAAGAGGCTGTCTGGGCGGGCGATCGTGCGATCTCCGCGGTTCCGGCTTTCGGCTCTGCGCCCTTCACCGGCAACAGCAGCACCACCCCGGACGGACGCTTCGCCTTCACCGGCCCGACCGGCCAGTTCGATGATGACGGCAACCCGATCCTCGGGCCCACGCGCGTCAACGGCAGCAATGGCTACTTCGTCACCAACAACGGTGGCACCACCACGCGCAACTACACCACGGCGGACAGCTTCAACCACGCGCCGGGCAACCTGCTGATCACCCCGCAGGAACGCACCTCCGTGTTCGCCGACGCCGGCCTGAGCATCACCGACAACGTCCGCTTCAAGACCACGGTGACCTACAACGAGCGTGAGTCCGAGCAGATCCTGGCGGCCATGCCGATCGTGCTGGGTGCCGCATCTCCGGGCACCAATGGCGGCAACATCGTCATCGACGCCGACAACTTCTACAACAACACCGGCCGCGACATCAATTACATCCAGTACCGTGCAAACGAGACTGGCGGCCGCATTTACAAGCAGAACGTCAAGACCTACGGTTTCAACGGCGCGTTCGAAGGCGACTTCGAAGTGAACAGCCGCTTCTGGAACTGGGAAGCCGGCATGTTCTACGGCAAGAACGACCAGAGCGACGTCACCACCGGGTTCTTCAACATCTCCGCGCTGCGTAACGCCTTGGGCCCGTCGGTCGTTGTTGATGGCGTTGCACGCTGCGGTACTGCAGGCAACGTGATCGACGGCTGCGTGCCGATGAACATGCTGAGCGGCGCCGGCTCGCTGACCCAGGACATGATCGACTATGCCGGTTTCACCGCGCATGACGTCTACGGTTACGAGCAGAAGACCTACTACGGCAGCATCGGCGGTGAACTGTTCGACCTGCCGGGCGGCGCGTTCGCCTTCTCGCTGGGTGCCGAACACCGTGAAGAATCCGGCTTTGACGGCCCGGACGCACTGATCAACTCCGGCGACACCACCGGCAACGCCCGTACGGCGACCGCAGGTGGCTACAAGCTGGACGAAGCGTACCTGGAACTGGCGATTCCGCTGCTGTCCGGCGTCACCGGCGCGCAGCTGCTGGACTTCAGCGTGGCAACCCGCTTCTCCGACTACAGCAACTTCGGCAACACCACGAACAGCAAGTTCGGTTTCCGCTGGAAGCCGATCAATGACCTGATGATTCGTGGTAACTGGTCGCAGGGCTTCCGTGCACCGTCGATCAGTGAACTGTTCTCGGGCGTGAGCGACACCTTCGAAGACGTGGCCGATCCGTGCGCCGGCTTCATCGGTGATGATCCCAACACCCCGCCCGCCAGCTGCGCCGGCGTGCCGGGCTACACCCAGTCCAACTCGCAGATCCGCACCACGGTTGGCGGCAACCCGGACCTCGGCCCGGAAACCTCGACCTCCAAGACCCTGGGCTTCGTCTACAGCCCGAGCTTCGCGACGGGCCTGGACATCTCGGTTGATTGGTGGAACATCAAGATCGAAGACGCCATCTACGCCCAGACCGCCCAGCAGACGCTGGATGCCTGCTACCTGAAGGGCGTGTCGTCGATGTGCGACGTCATCACCCGCGACGGCACCGGCCAGATCTCCGGCCTGCTGGCAGTCCCGTACAACGTGGGCACGATGGAAGTGGAAGGCTGGGACGTGACCCTGGGCTATCGCCTGCCGGACACCGCTTTCGGTAGCTTCTCCTTCATCCTGGACAGCACCTACACCTCGAGCTACACCATCGAGGATGCGGTGACCGAAGGTTACAACCGCGTCGGCAACTACCTGGACCGCGACAACTATTGGCGTGTGCGTTCCAACCTGCTGATCAACTGGCAGCTGGGTGACTTCGGTGCAAATGCTTCGGCCCGTTACTACTCGAGCCAGAACGAAGACTGCACCGGCGCGACGTTCGCCAATCCGGCCAACGTTGCAGCACTCTGCTCGGATGCCGATCATATCGGCCGCGGCGGTGAACCCGATCCGCAGCGCAAGATCGCCAGCGTCACCTACACCGACCTGAGCGCCTACTGGCAGTCGCCGTGGAACGCCCGTATCACCGTCGGTGTCAACAACGCCTTCGACCGCGATCCGCCGCTGGCGTACACCACCTTCGCCAACTCGTTCGACCCGCAGTACGAAATCCCGGGCCGCTTCTTCTACATGCGCTACAACCAGAAGTTCTGATCGTAGCCACGTAGCAGCCTGAGACAGAACCACGGCCCTTCGGGGCCGTGGTTTTTTATTGCCTGCCGTTCCGGCGCGCACAAAAAAGGCCGCGTCTCCGCGGCCTTCTGCATATGCACGACGAACCGATCAACCGAGCGGAATCAGCGTCTCGATCACATGCTCCACGTAGGCTTCGAAATCCTCGCGCGCCTGCTTGGGCTGCTGCAGCTGCAGCGACAACTGCAGGAAACCCACATAGGCCGCGTAGGCCAATCGTGCACGGTGCTGCGCATCGGTGCGGCTCAGGCCGGCCTGCCGGAACGAGGCGACCAGATACTCCAGGCGCCGGTGCGAAACACGGTCGATGACCGGGCGCACCATCGGGTGATCGAGCGCCTTGAGCAGCTCGCTGTAGATGATGTGCGGCTGCACTTCATGCGCGACCACCTGGAACAGCTGGCGCAGGCGCACGCGCGGATCGGTGACATCGGCCAGGCTGCCGAAGACCTGCTCCTGCTCGAACAGTTCCCAACGCTCCAGCGCGGCCTGCAGCAATGCGTCGCGCGAGGGGAAGTGCCAGTAGAAGCTGCCCTTGGTGACACCAAGACGTCGCGCCAGCGGCTCCACCGCGACCGCGCCCACGCCTTGTTCGGCAATCAGATCCAGTGCGGCCTGGGCCCAGTCTTCGGCACTGAGGCGGCTGTTGCGGCCGGCACGTGGCTCGCCGGCGGAAGCTTCGGGTTCATTCATAGGTGGATTTAACCATACGCCGGGGTTGGTTGCAGTATGTGAATCGGTGAAAGTCCGCTTCACGCCTGCTGGCACAAGGGATGAGACCACCATACTCCGAAGTATTGACATCGCACAGGGCAGGTCCATACTAGCGAGTATGGTCACTCCTTCTTCTACCCTGCCCCGCTTTGACGATGAGCGACTGACCGGCGCGCATGACGCCGTGCTCGCCGCCACCCGTTCGGGCCCGGGGCGCCGCGGCACCGTCCTGTTCGCCCACGGCTTCGGCCAGACCCGGCATGCCTGGAACGCCACCGCGAACGCGCTGGTCGAGGCCGGCTACCAGACCCTGGCCTACGACGCGCGCGGCCACGGCGATTCCGACTGGAACCCGGCCGACCTTGCCTACCACGGCGAACAGTTCGCCGATGACCTGATCGTGCTGGCGGGCGAACAGGCGCAGCCGCCGATCCTGATCGCCGCGTCGATGGGCGGCCTGTTCGGCCTGCTCGCCGAGTCGCGCTGGCCGGGCCTGTTCTCGGCGATGGTGCTGGTGGACATCACCCCACGCTGGGATACCGCCGGTGTCGAAAAGATCCTGATGTTCATGACCGCGCACCCGGAGGGTTTCGCGTCGCTGTCGCAGGCCGCCGACGTGATCTCTTCCTACATGCCGCACCGCCCGCGCAAGTCCGACGACGCCCTGCGTGCCCTGCTGCGCGAGGACGGTCACGGCCGCTGGCGCTGGCATTGGGACCCGCGCCTGGTCGCCGAGCTGGCGCGTGACAGCGAACAGCACCAGGACGCGCTTGCCGAGGCGGCGCGCCAGGTGAAATGCCCCCTGCTGCTGGTCAGCGGTGGTCGCAGCACCCTGGTCACCCCGCAGACGGTGGCCGAGTTCCTCGCGTTGGTGCCACATGCACGCCACGTGCAGCTGCCGGAGGCCACCCACATGGTCGCCGGTGACGACAACAACGCCTTTACCGCTACTGTGTTGGACTATCTGGACGTGTTGCCCTCGGCCTCCGCCGTCGCATCGTCCGTCACTACCGAGCACGTCACCGGAGCACGCTCATGAGCATTGTCGTTCCCTTCCTCGCGATCCTGCTGGCAGGCGCGTTCGTCGCCTACCACCGGATGCGCCTGATCACCTGGACGATCATCAGCCTGGTGCTGCTGGCCGCCTGCTGGTTCATTCCCTACGTCAACCAGACCGCCACGATCGTGGCCGCGGCCATCGTCGCCGTCATCGCCGTGCCGCTGCTGCTGCCCTTCATCCGCAAGCCGCTGCTGACCGCGCCGATGATGAAGGTGTTCCGCAAGGTGCTGCCGCCGCTGTCGCAGACCGAACGCATCGCGCTGGAAACCGGCTCGGTCGGTTTCGAAGGCGAGCTGTTCACCGGTGATCCGGACTGGAACATCCTGCTCAACTATCCCAAGCCGCAGCTCACCGCCGAGGAACAGGCCTTCCTGGATGGCCCGGTCGAAGAGCTGTGCAGGATGGTCAACGACTGGGAAATCACCCACGTCTACGCCGACCTGCCGCCGGAACTGTGGAGCTTCATCAAGAAGAACAAGTTCTTCGGCATGATCATTCCGAAGGAATACGGCGGCCTGGGCTTCAGCGCGCTGGCCCACCACAAGGTGATCCAGAAGCTGGCTTCGGTGTCGAGCGTGGTCAGCTCCACCGTCGGCGTGCCGAACTCGCTGGGCCCGGGTGAACTGCTCAATCATTACGGCACCCAGGAACAGAAGGACCAGTACCTGCCGCGCCTGGCCGATGGCCGTGAAGTGCCCTGCTTCGGCCTGACCGGTCCGTTCGCCGGCTCGGATGCGACCTCGATTCCCGATTACGGCATCGTCTGCAAGGGCGAGTGGAACGGCGAGCAGGTGCTCGGCGTCAAGCTCACCTTCGACAAGCGCTACATCACCCTGGCCCCGGTGGCCACGCTGATCGGCCTGGCCTTCCGCATGTACGACCCGGATGGCCTGATCGGCAGCACCCGCGACATCGGCATCACCCTGGCGCTGCTGCCGCGTGATACCGCCGGCGTGGAAATCGGCCGTCGCCACTTCCCGCTCAACTCGACCTTCCAGAACGGCCCGATCCGCGGCAAGGATGTCTTCATCCCGCTGAC
Organism: Stenotrophomonas sp. TWI700; assembly: GCF_039673645.1. Lineage (NCBI taxonomy): Bacteria > Pseudomonadati > Pseudomonadota > Gammaproteobacteria > Lysobacterales > Lysobacteraceae > Stenotrophomonas > Stenotrophomonas sp. TWI700. The sequence goes on from NZ_JBDJMB010000019.1 coordinate 22,971, forward strand.
CCAGCTGATCGGCGGCGCCGAGAAGGCCGGCAAGGGCTGGAACATGCTCAACGAGTGCCTGGCCGTCGGCCGCTCGATTACCCTGCCCTCCACCGCCAGTGGCGGTGCCAAGGCCGGTGCCGTGGTGACCGGTGCCTATGCGCGCATCCGCAAGCAGTTCGGCCTGTCGGTCGGCCGCTTTGAGGGCGTGGAAGAAGCGCTGGCCCGCATCGGTGGCAAGGCCTACGCGATCAGCGCGCTGTGCCAGGCCACGGCCGCTGCGGTGGACCGCGGCGACGTGCCGTCGGTGCCGTCGGCGATCGCCAAGTACCACTGCACCACCATGAGCCGTGAAGTGATCTCGGACGTGATGGATGTGATCGGCGGCAAGGGCATCATCCTGGGGCCGCGCAACTTCGCCGGCCGCAGCTGGCAGGCCGCGCCGATCGCGATCACGGTCGAAGGCGCCAACATCATGACCCGCAGCCTGCTGATCTTCGGCCAGGGTGCGATCCTCTGCCACCCGTGGGTGCTGAAGGAAATGAAGGCCGCGCAGGACCCGGACACCCGTGCCGCCCTGCAGGAATTCGACCACAGCCTGTTCGGGCATATCCGCTACGGCATTTCCAACGCCGTGCGTTCGTTCTGGTTCGGCCTGACCGGCGCGCGTTTCGGTGCCGCCCCGGGCGATGCCTACACCCGCCGCTACTTCCGCAAGCTGGACCGCTACTCGGCCAACCTGGCACTGATGGCCGACATCTCGATGATGACGCTGGGCGGCAAGCTGAAGTTCAAGGAATCGCTGTCCGGCCGCCTGGGCGATGTGCTGAGCCACATCTACATGACCAGCGCGATGCTCAAGCGTTACCACGACGAAGGCGCACCGACCGCCGACCAGCCGCTGCTGGCCTGGGCCTTCCATGAAAGCGTGCACAAGATCGAAGAGTCGCTGTCGGCCGCGCTGCGCAACTTCCCGGTGCGTCCGATCGGCTGGCTGATGTGGGCGCTGATCTTCCCGTTCGGCCGCCGTGCCGAAGCCCCGGGTGACCGCCTGGGCCACCGCGTCGCCGCGCTGCTGATGGCGCCCAACGAAGCCCGTGACCGTCTGGCCAGTGGCGTGTTCCTGACCCCGTGCGAGAACAACCCGGGCGGCCGCATCAACAGCTACCTGTCCAAGGCGATCATGGCCGAGCCGGTGGAGCGCAAGTTCATCAAGGCGCTCAAGACCAAGGGCATCGAGGCCCTGGACTTCGTCACCCAGCTGGACGAGGCCGTGGCCGAAGGCGTGATCACCCAGGACGAGCGCACCCTGCTCGAAGAGCTGCGTACGCTGACCCTGGAAACGATCACCGTGGACGACTTCGATCCGGAAGAGCTGCGCTCGGCGGGCTACTACAAGCGCGCCCAGCAGGACGCGCAGTCCGAAGCCGCCTGATCCCGATCCCGGCAATCATGTGAACGAAAACGGCGGACTTCGGTCCGCCGTTTTTACAGGGAGATCCTGCATGTCCGCTCCACTGTTGAATCTCTACCGGCGCATGCAGCGCTGGCCCGCCGGCCCCTGGCTGTTCTCGCGCGCGGTGTGTTTCAAGGCACCCTACTTCGCCAGCATCGCCCCGCGCATCACCGTGCTTGAACCGGGCCGTTGCGAAGGGCGGATCGCGCACCGGCGCAGGGTCACCAACCACATCGGCACCGTGCACGCGATCGCGCTGTGCAACCTGGCCGAACTCACTGCCGGGCTGATGGTGGATGCGTCATTGCCCAAGGGCATGCGCTGGATCCCGAAGGGGATGGAGGTGCAGTACCTGGCCAAGGCGACCGGTACCCAGCATGCCGTGGCGACACCGGAGCAGCCGATCGTGGCGGCCGAGGCCGGTTACGCGCTGCCGGTGAAGGTGCAGGTCCGCGATGACGCCGGCACGGCGGTGTTCGAGGCGCGGATCGCGATGTGGGTGTCGCCGGTCAAACGCTGAGTGTTGGCGCGCAGCCACCCATGGGGTGGCTCTACATCGCAGATCAGGCCGGCACCATCCACCACGCCGCCACGGCCAGGATCGCCGGCACCGCCTGGATGAAGAAGATCCGCTTGTTGACGCTGTACGCGCCATAGCAGCCGGCCACGATCACGCAGCCGAGCATGAAGTTGACCAGCATTGGCAGGTGATCGAACAGGCCCCAGAACAGGCCGGCGGCGAGGAAGCCGTTGTACAGGCCCTGGTTGGCCGCCAGCACCCGCGTCGTCTCCGCCTTCTCCGGCGTATTGCGGAAGGTCTTCAGGCCCAGCGGCTTGGTCCACAGGAACATTTCCAGGACCAGGAAGTACACGTGCAGCAGGGCGACCAGCAGGGTCAACGACAGCGCGATCCAATACATGGGCAGGCTTCCAGAACGTAATGCAGAGAGCTTACTCCGGGCGCTCGCCCGGCAGTTTCTTTTCTTCGCGCAGCACGCCGAGGGCGGCAATGGTCATGGCGCCGGCCACGACCAGGCCACCGAGGAACACGATATGCGAGCCGAACAGGGACAGCCCCTTGTGCACCCAGGCGAACGTCAGGTCGCCGCCACGGTAGACCACGGTGTCGATGGCCGCGCCGGCCTTGTAGCGCCACTGGCGGTCCACACGGGTATAGATCGTCTCGCGCGCCGGCTTGGCCAGTGAGAATTCGCTGGCGCGGGTCATCACCTGCACCATCGCCACCATCAGCGGCAACGGCGAGGCAGCCAGGATCGAGAACCCGATGATGATGGCGGCGCCTGGAATCAGCAGCGCCGGGGCGATGCCGAACCGCGACAGCAACCAGCGCGTGAAGCCGAGCTGGATGATCAGGGTCAGCGTGTTCACCGCCAGGTCCACGCGTGAGAAGAACGCCGTGCTTGCTGCGGCATCGGGATACAGGCGGCGCACGATCGAGGCCTGCTCGTTGTAGAGCATGGTGCCCACGCCCACGCCGAACAGCACCATCAGCGCCAGCCACCGCAGCATCGGCTCGCGCACGATCAACTTCAGGCCATCGAACACGCTGCCGCCCATCGGCGTTTCGCCCGACACCAGCTGCCGCTCCTGTTCGCGTGCCACCGCCCACAGCCGCAGCCGCCAGATGCAGCCCAGGCAGATCAGCAGGAAGCCGGCCGAGACCAGCATCAGGTTGGCGATGCCGACCGTCTGCACCAGCGCCGAGGTGATGATCGGGCCAAGGAAGGCCCCGATCGTCCCGGCAGCACCGAGATACCCGTAGTACGCCCGCGCCTCCACGTTGGAGAACACGTCGGCCATGAAGCTCCAGAACACCGCCACCGCGAACAGGTTGAAGACCGTGATCCAGAAGAAGAACGCCATGCCGCGCCCGGGCGTGCCGGTCTCGAACATCACGTAGAACCCGAGCAGGGTGACGATGAAGAACCCGTACACCACCGGCAGGAACACCCGGCGCGGATAGCGGCTCACCAGCGCGCCGTACAGCGGCTGCAGCACCAGCATGATGAAGAACACGCAGGTGAACAGGAACTGCAGCACGAAGTCCTTCAGGGCGATCCCATGGCCGGAGAACCACGCGATCAGGGGCAGCGGGAACACCGTCTGCAGATCGGAGGAGGCCGCCATCGCTTCGCGTACCGGGCGCAGCACGTAGTAGCCGCTGAGCAGGCAGAAGAAGTAGATCGAGGCCCAGATCAGCGGGGGCGATCGGCGCCAGGCACCCAGCATGCCACTGGCCGCCGCGCCGGTTCCGGCCGCCGCGGTCATTGCCCGCTCTCCGCAGACAAGGGGCGTTGCAACGGCAGCATGTGGGGAACTCCGGGCGTCGAAGCGCGCAAGGTAAACGATGCACCGCAACATCGCCAGCGTCCGGCGCGGCCATCGGCGCAACGCTGCGTGGCCCACGGCGCAGCCCCGGCCTGCCCCAACCTGTCTTATGCTCGCAGGGCACCCCGGCAAGGAGCGGCATGTACGACTACATCGTGATTGGGGCCGGCTCGGCCGGCTGCGTGCTGGCCAACCGGCTCAGCGAAGACCCGGCCTGCCGGGTACTGCTGCTGGAGGCCGGCCCGCGCGATGCCAACCCCTTCATCCACATGCCGGCCGGGCTGGCGCGGCTGGTCAACAACCGCCGCATCAACTGGAACCTGGAGACCGAGCCGGAGCCCGCGCTCGGCGGCCGTCGCCTGTGGTGGCCACGCGGCAAGGTGTTGGGGGGATCGAGTTCGATCAACGCGATGTGTTACGTGCGCGGCGTGCCTGACGACTACGACGGCTGGGCAGCCGGCGGCGCCACCGGCTGGGGCTGGGAGCAGGTGCTGCCATGGTTCCTGCACAGCGAGCGCAACAGTCGTGGCGCCAGCACGTTGCACGGCGATGCCGGCCCGCTGTCGGTCTCCGACCTGCGCCACCACAATCCCCTCTCGGCCGCCTTCATCGCCGCCGCACAGGAAGCCGGCCACGCGCACAATCCCGACTTCAACGGCGAACAGCAGCTCGGCGTGGGGCTGTACCAGGTCACTCAGCGCGACGGTGCACGGTGTTCGAGCGCCGATGCCTATCTGCGCCCCGCGCGCCAGCGGCGCAACCTGACCGTGCTCACCGGCGCGCAGGCGACCGCGCTGAGCTTCGAGGGCACGACGGCGACCGGTGTGCACTATCGACGCGGGGCTCGCCACCTGCATGCGCGCGCGGCAGCGGAGGTGATCCTCAGCGCCGGCGCCATCCACTCTCCGCACCTGCTGATGCTGTCCGGCATCGGCGCAGCAGACGCGCTCCGCTGCCACGGCATCACCCCGCGCGTGGACCTGCCCGGGGTTGGCCGCAACCTGCAGGACCACCTCGACATCTGCACCGTCGTGCATACCGGGCCGGGGGTCAGCTACGACCGCAGCAGCGAGCTGCGCATCGCCGTCGATTACTTCCTGCGCGGCCACCGTGGCGCCGGCACCAGCAACCTGGCCGAGGCCGGCGGCTTCGCCCGCTCGTCGCTGGCCACCGATGCGCGCGCCGACGTGCAGTTCCATTTCGTCCCGGCGATGCTCGACAACCACGGGCGCCATCGGCTGCCCGGCGATGGCTACACCCTGCATGCCTGTCCCCTGCACCCGCGCAGCCGTGGCCAGCTGCGCCTGCGCGATGCCGACGCACGCTCGCCGCCGCGCATCCAGGCCAACTACCTGGGCGATGCCGACGGCCATGACCTGAAGATGATGCGCGAATGCGCGCGCCTGTCCGCGGAGATCCTGCGCCAACCCGCCTTCGATCGCTGGCGCGGCGCGCCGGTGTTTCCCTCCGGCACCGATCTGGACGACGCCGCACTGGACGCCTTCATCCGGGCCAAGGCCGAGACCATCTACCACCCGGTGGGCACCTGCGCGATGGGCCGGCACCCCGAGGCCGTGGTCGACCCAACCCTGCGCGTGCACGGCACCGAGCGGCTGCGGGTGGTGGATGCCTCGGTGATGCCGCGCCTGGTCAGTGGCAATACCAACGCGCCGACCCTGATGATCGCCGAACGCGCCGCCCACTGGATCCGGGCGGCCGCGGCTGGCTGAACAGGGGTGCGCTGAGCCCCGTCCGACCTGCGCGACCGCAGCCTGTCGGGATCGACAAAACCCGCACGTTTTCAATGTGATACGCATTCATCTTCGATTCGTTTGTGCAATGGCGAAAAGCGGCGCTAGAATCGGTCCCAGCAGTCGCGCACGGGCACCCACACGATGAACCAGAACAACAGGCGCCGACCGATCCGTTCGGCGGCCACCGGGTTGTTGGGCATGTTGATGCCCATCGCCATGTCTTCCACCGCGCAGACGCCCGCCACGGCGCCCGCCGCGTTCCCGGTCAACATCGAGGAGTCGGCGCCCAGCGCCGCCCCGCACACCCAGCCTGCCGCATACCGCACCACGGCCGCCGGTCTGAAGGTGCAGCCGCCTGCGCAGGGCTTCAACGTCGCCGCGATCGAATCGATGGCGCAGCAGCTTACCTATGGCGAACGCGTGCCCGGCATGGCCGTGGCGATCGTCCAGGGCGGACGCGTGCTCAGCGCGCGCGGTTACGGCGTCACCGACGTCAACAACCCGCAGCAGGTCGACGCCCACACCGTGTTCCGCCTGGCCTCGCTGTCCAAGGCCTTCGCCGGCACCATGGCCGGCCTGCTGGTCAACGACGGCACGCTGCGCTGGGACAGCAAGGTCACCGACTACGTGCCCGGCTTCCAGCTGAGCACGCCCGAAGCGACCGAGCGCCTGACCGTGGCCGACCTGCTCAGCCATCGCGTCGGCCTGCCCTACAACGCCTACGACCGCGACGTCGAAGCCAACGCCGAGTACTACACGCTCACCCACAAGCTGGCAGCCACCTCGCTCAAGTGCCTGCCCGGCGACTGCTATGCGTACCAGAACGTGGCCTTCAGCCTGATCGGCGACGTGGTCTATGCCGCTTCGGGCAGCTTCTACGAGCAATCCGTCGAGCGCCGCCTGTTCAAGCCGCTGGGCATGGACGACGCCAGCCTCGGCCTGGCCGGCATCCAGGCCAGCTCGCGCTGGGCACGCCCGCACGTGCGCAGCCGCAACGGCTGGGTCGCACTGACACCCAAGCCGACCTACTATCGCCTCGCCCCGGCCGCCGGCGTCAACGCCAGCGCCAGCGACATGGCGCAGTGGCTGCTGGCCCACACCGGTCACCGCCCCGACGTGCTGCCCGCCCCGCTGCTGGCCACGCTGCACGCCAGCCTGATCAGCACCCCGGGCGAAATGCGCTCGGGCTGGCGCCGCGAACGCCTCAACTCGGCCGGCTATGCCCTCGGCTGGCGCACCTTCGATTACGCCGGCCATGAAGTGATCTTCCACGCCGGTGCCGTCCAGGGCTATCGCGGCCTGGTCGCGCTGATCCCCGAGCGCGACCTCGGCATCGCGATCATGTGGAACGGCGAAAGCAGCCTGCCCAGCGGCCTGCTGCCGACCGTGCTCGACCAGGCGATGGGCCTGCCCACCCAGCGTTGGCTGGACGTGGACACCGACTTCGGCAGCGACAACCTGATGGCCGAAGACGCCGCCCCGCAGGGCAAGCGCAAGGGCGTTTCGTCGAACCGTGCGGTCGCCTCGCCGCACTGATCCCGCCCGCGAGCTGCATTGAAAAAGGCGGCCTGACGGCCGCCTTTTTTGTGCGTTCTTCTGGCGTCGCCCATAAAAAAACTCCTTCCCCGCTGGGCTGCCAGGGAAGGAGTCTCAGGTACGGCTATCGGGAAAAACTTAGATCAGCGGTGCCGGGGTTGCCGGCAGAGCGACCGGAGCGGCCTTCTTCTTGCGAACGGCCGGCTTGCGCTTTGCGACCTTCTTCACTGCCTTCTTGGCCGACGCCTTCTTGGCCGGAGCCTTGCGGGCGGTCGCCTTCTTGGTCGCCTTCTTGGCGGTGGCCTTCTTGGCTACCTTGCGGGTGGCCTTCTTGGCGGTCTTCTTGGCAGCCTTCTTCGGAGCGGCTTTCTTGGCTACCTTGCGGGTCGCCTTCTTGGCCGTCTTCTTTACCGCCTTTTTCGCGGTCTTCTTGGCGGCTGCCTTCTTCGCAGTCTTCTTGACGGCCTTCTTCGCCGTCTTCTTCACTGCCTTCTTCGCGGTCTTCTTGGTCGCGGCCTTCTTTGCCGTCTTCTTCACGGCCTTCTTCGCCGTCTTCTTCACGGCTGCCTTGCGGGCGGTCGCCTTCTTGGCCGCCTTCTTCACCGTCTTCTTGGCAGCCGCCTTCTTGGCTACCTTCTTCACGGTCTTCTTGGCAGTCGCCTTCTTAGCGACCTTCTTGGCTGCCTTTTTGGCGGCCGGCTTTTTCTTCGCAGCTTTCTTGGTTGCCATGGGATGGCTCCTCGTCAGTGATCTATGGAGTGGAAACGCCCAGGTAAAGCAAACCCGCCGTTGCTGCGTCGCGGGGACCGCCGTCGCGTCATGCGCGTCGTGACGGATACGGAGACACCTGCCATGTGCGGCCAGGCAGATATCGGATCAGGAAGGGTCTTGCGGTTCGCTGAAGGAAGCGAAGCCATCTCCACCGTCATCGGACGCGAGGTGGATGTCCAGGTTGTGCTTCGCGACTTGATGTCGATTCTGCTCACTCTGTTCGCAGGCAAGGTCTGCTGAGGCGAAACCTAATCACGCTTTTTTTCACTGTCAACAACCCCGGCGAAAAATTTTCACACCGGCGCCTTGCCGCGACGCCCTCGCCGCTCCCTGTGATCACCCCGCAGACGCGCCACGGCATCGCCCGCGCGGGCACCGCATGCAAGCAGGCGCTGACACCGTCGAAAAGAAAAACACTTAAAAGAAGCACTTTCGTGTCGCGACATCGCAACATCCCCGTGTACTGCGACATCGCCGTGGACGCGCACCGGGTTGGACCGCACCCGCCGCGGGACTGCCCGTGCGGACCTTAAACGGACCGAAAAACTTTTCACATCGGCCCGCGCTTTTTTCGACCCGATTCGCGTAACTGCGCAAACTTTTGACCGTCCGGCACCGACGCGTTCGTGCCTGCCATCGGCACTCGAACGTCGCCGACGCGTCCACATCGATCCCGCGTCGGCATGCCGTCGGTCGTCGACGCGGGTCAGATCACCGGCGCGCATCGACACCAGACCGATCGTCATGAGGCGGTCGGTTCGCGCGCAATGCAGGTCCGCAACACGCACGACCCTCACGCACTACTAACGGCATCGACACGCACCCGGCGCGCGGGCAAAAAAAAACGGCCGCACCAGGCGGCCGTTCTTCTCACCGGAAACGCGATCAGTGATCTTCGTTTTCCAGCAGCTCGGCGTAGTCGTCCGGACCCAGCAGTTCGTTGACTTCGTCCAGGCCGGCCACTTCGACGACATAGATCCAGCCGTCGCCGTAGGCGTCTTCGTTGATGGTTTCCGGCTTGTCGCTCAGGGCCGCATTGACCTCGACGACCGTGCCGGTGATCGGGCTGTACACGTCCGAAGCCGCCTTGACCGACTCGACCACCGCCGCCTGTTCGCCGGCCTTGACCTCCTGGCCAACCTCCGGCGGTTCAACGTAGACCAGGTCGCCAAGCAGGCCCTGGGCGTGGTCGGAAATACCGACGGTGACGCGGCCGTTGCCTTCAACGCGTGCCCACTCGTGGGACTTGAGGAATTTGAGGTCGCCGGGGATCTCGCTCATGGGACTGCTCCGAGGAATATCAGGGGGGGTCAAGAAACGGGGGTAGTGTAACCAACCGGCGCGGATGCGCATGCGTCCGCACCGGGTACATCACGGCATCAGCCGTCGATCAACACGCCGGGCTGGGCCTGGCCTTCGCGCACGAACGGGAACTTCACCACGCGCACCGGGACCTGCTTGCCGCGGATGTCGACGCGGACGTCGCCCAGGTCGCCGCCCGGCACGCGCGCGAACGCGATGCCCTTGCCCAGCGTCGGCGAGAAGGTGCCGGACAGGATCTCGCCTTCGCCGCTGGCGGTCAGCACGACCTGGCCGTGGCGCAGCACGCCCTTTTCGTCCATCACCAGGCCGATCAGCTGACGGGCGTTGCCGGCCGCCTTCTGCGCCTCGAGCACGTCGCGCCCGATGAAGTCACGGCCTTCGTCCAGTGCCACGGTCCAGGCCAGGCCGGCTTCGTACGGGGTGATCTCTTCGTCCATGTCCTGGCCATAGAGATTCATGCCCGCTTCCAGGCGCAGCGTATCGCGCGCGCCCAGGCCGGCCGGGCGCACGCCGGCGGCGGTCAGCGCCGTCCAGAACGCGACCACGGCGGTCTGCGGCAGCAGGATTTCGAAACCGTCCTCACCGGTGTAGCCGGTACGCGCCAGGAACAGCGGGGTGCCGTCGGCGGCGGTGGTTTCCAGCGCGGCAAACCGGCCGAGCTTTTCCAGCGCGGCGCGATCGCTCTCGCCCAGCAGGCCGATCACCCGCTCGCGTGCCGTCGGGCCCTGCACCGCGATGATGGCCAGGTCTTCGCGCTCGATGACCTCCACGTTGAAGGCGGCCGCCTGCTCACGGATCCAGGCCAGGTCCTTTTCGCGGGTCGAGGCGTTGACCACCATGCGGAAGAAATCGTCGGCCATGTAATAGACGATCAGGTCGTCGATCACGCCGCCGCGGGCATTGAGCATGCACGAGTACAGCGCCTTGCCGGTCGCCTTCAGCTTGTCCACCGAGTTGGCCAGCAGGGTGCGCAGGAACGGCTTGACCTGATCACCGCGCAGGTCCACCACGGTCATGTGGCTGACGTCGAACATGCCGGCATCGCTGCGCACCAGGTGGTGCTCGTCCAGCTGCGAACCGTAATGAATCGGCATGTCCCAGCCACCGAAATCGACCATCTTGGCGCCGAGTGCGCGGTGGGTATCGTTGAGAAGCGTCTTCTGGGTCATGACCGGTTCCGGGGGAATGAAGGCAAGAAAGCATTATCCCAGAACCGCCTTCACAACGCCTGCGGCGGTGCGGGAAAACCGCGGATCAGGCCTGCTGCACCTTCAGCGTCATGCCCTCCACCGCCACGACCCGCACCGGGCTGCCGGCCGGCAGATCCGGCCCGGACACCACCCAGAACGCATCGTCGATCTTGGCCCGGCCCTTGCCGGCCACGATGCCCTGCTCGAGCACGACCACCCGTCCGATCAGCTGCTCGGCGCGCCGGTTCAACAGTGGCTGGTCGCTCTGGCGATCATGCGATCGCCCCCAGCGCCGGTAGCACTGGATCGAGACCACGCTGAGCACCACGAAGGCGACCACCTGCCACAGCAGCGGGATGTCGGCGAACACCGCGACCAGCACGAACACCGCCGCCGCGCCGATCCCGATCCACAACATGAAGGCGCCGGGCGCGAGCGCCTCGGCGGCGAACAGCACCAGTGCCAGCGCGCCCCAGGCCACGACTTCCCAGCGCATGTCAGCCTCCGATCCGCGGCGGGACGCCGCGCGTGGCTTTCTTTTCTTCCTGCTTGGCGAACGCCTCGCGTGCCAGTTCGGCAACACCGGCGATCGAGCCGATCACGCCGCTGGCCTCCATCGGCATCAGCACCAGCTTCTGGTTCGGCGAGGTCGCCAGTTCCTTGAATGCTTCCACATACTTCTGCGCGATGAAGTAATTGATCGCCTGCACGTCGCCCTGGGCGATCGCCTCGGAGACCATCGTGGTCGCCTTGGCTTCCGCCTCGGCCAGGCGCTCGCGCGCTTCGGCATCGCGGAAGGCGGCTTCCTTGCGGCCCTCGGCCTCCAGCACGGTGGCCTGCTTTTCGCCCTCGGCGCGCAGGATCTCGGACTGGCGCGAGCCTTCGGCTTCCAGGATCTGCGCGCGCTTCTCGCGCTCGGCCTTCATCTGCCGCGCCATCGCGTCGAGCAGGTCGCGCGGCGGCTGGATGTCGCGGATCTCGATGCGGTTGACCTTCACGCCCCACGGGTTGGTGGCATGGTCGACGACGCTCAGCAGCTGGGCGTTGATCACCTCGCGCTGGCTGAGCGATTCATCCAGGTCCATCGAGCCGATCACGGTGCGGATGTTGGTCTGCACCAGGGCGATCATCGCCACTTCCAGGTTGGCGACCTCGTAGGCGGCCTTGGCGGCATCGAGCACCTGGAAGAACACCACGCCGTCCACGCGCACCGCAGCGTTGTCCTTGGTGATCACTTCCTGGCTGGGCACGTCCAGCACCTGCTCCATCATGTTCACCTTGCGGCCCACCCCGTACACGATCGGGATCAGAAAATGCAGGCCGGGCGACATGGTGTGGGTGTAGCGGCCGAAGCGCTCCACGGTCCATTCGTAGCCCTGCGGCACCATGCGCACGGCCTTGAACAGGATGACGACAGCCACGAAGGCCAGTACCAGCGAGAACAGCATGGTCGGAAACATCAGGTCACTCCCTTTCCCCGGAATCGTAGGTCCGAGTATAGCCACGCCGTCTTCACGCGGCCGTAGGGGCTTTCTGCGGACCGGTGTCGATCCGGATCAGGCGGTGCGCGGGGCGAACATGATGACCAGCATGCCGGCCAGGCACAGGCCGACGCCGAGCAGGTCCCACCGGCTGGGGCGGATGCCGTCGACCAGCCACAGCCACAGCAGCGCGGTGCCGATGTAGACCCCGCCATATGCGGCATACACCCGCCCGCTGGCGGTCGGGTGCAGGGTCAGCAGCCAGGCGAACACCGCCAGGCTGGCGGCGGCCGGCAGCAGCAGCCACGCGCTGCCGTCCCTGCGCAGCCACAGCCACGGCAGGTAGCAGCCGACGATCTCGGCCACTGCGGTCAGGACGAACAGCAGCAGCGTCTTCACGGCTTGAGCTCGTCCGCCTTGGCCTGCTGCCAGAGCGCTTCCTGCGCGTCCAGGTCGAGCGCGGCCATCGACCGCCCCGCGGCCTCGGCCTGCGCTTCCATCGCCCGGAAGCGGCGTTCGAACTTGTGGTTGGCCAGGCGCAGGGCGGCGCCCACGTCCACCTTGGCGTGACGGGCCAGATTGGCGCAGACGAACAGCAGGTCTCCGAGCTCTTCCTGCAGGCGCGCGTGATTCTCCTCGACCGGGCCGCGCGCGAATTCCGCGGCAACCTCGTCCAGCTCCTCGCGCACCTTGTCCATCACCGGCGCCGGGCCCGGCCAGTCGAAACCGACCCGTGCCGCGCGCGCCTGCAGCTTCACCGCCCGCTGCCATTCCGGCAGGCCGCGCGAGATGCCGGCCAGCGCGGAGGTGTCGGTGTGGCCCTTGGCGGCACGCTCGGCGCGCTTGATCGCCTCCCAGTTGCTGTTGACGTCCTCGGCGCCCTCGACCTGGACCTGGGCGAACACGTGCGGATGTCGGCGCTCCATCTTGTCGCTGATCGCGCGGGCGACGTCGGCGAACGCGAAGGCACCCTGCTCCTGCGCCATCTGCGCATGGAAGACCACCTGCAGCAGCAGGTCGCCGAGTTCGTCCTTGAGATCGTCCAGGTCGCCGCGGTCGATCGCATCGGCGACCTCGTAGGCTTCCTCGATCGTGTAGGGCGCGATGCTGGCGAAGTCCTGCTGCAGGTCCCAGGGGCAGCCCTGCAACGGATCGCGCAGGCGCGCCATGATGCCCAGCAGGCGGTCCAGTTCAGGGGTGGCAGGCATCGTTGCTCCAGTCAGGTCAGGCGGGCAGCCACGCGCGCCACGGCAGGCGGGTATCGCCCAGCGCGATGAAATCGCCGTTCAACAGGGTTTCGCGGCGGTTGTAGCGGAACGGCTTGCCGGTCTCGGCCGAGAGCACCGCGCCACCGGCCGCGTGCAGCACGCATTGACCGGCGGCGGTGTCCCATTCGGAGGTCGGGCCCAGCCGCGGGTAGACGTCCAGCGTGCCTTCGGCCAAGCGGCAGAACTTCAGCGAGGAGCCCTGGGCGAGCACCTCGATATCGCCCATGCGGTCCAGCAGGGCCTGCGTCTGCGCGCTGCGATGCGAGCGGCTGGCCGCCACCCGCAGCGGTGCCGAAGCCGGCGTGCGGGTGCGCAGCACCGAATCGCGCATGCCATCGCGGCGGTAGGCGAGCTCGCCGCGCATGGCGTGCCAGACCTGGCCGGTGGCCGGGGCCAGCACCACGCCGAACGCGGGCGCGCCCTGGTAGATCAGCGCGATGTTGACGCTGAACTCGTCATTGCGTTTGACGAACTCACGGGTGCCATCCAGCGGATCGACCAGCCAGTAGGCGCCCCAGTGCTGGCGGATCTCCCATGGCACCTGCGCCGATTCCTCGGAGAGGATCGGCAGCTCCGGGGTCAGCTGCGCCAGCCCGCGCTCGATCACCTGGTTGGCGCCAAGGTCGGCGGCGGTGACCGGGCTGTGGTCGGATTTGATCTCCACATCGAACGGCGTGGCGTACACCGCCATGATGGCGGCCGCTGCGTCCTGGGCGATGGCGATGACGGTTTCGCGCAGATCCGTCGTGAGTTTGATCATTCCTTCCGTCCCAGCCACTCGCGGGCGATGAACAGCGCCGCCAGTGATCGGCCTTCGGAGAAATCCTCGCGCAGCATCAGCTGGTCCAGATCGGCCAGCTTCCACGGCACGACCTCCAACTCCTCCGGCTCGTCGCCGACCAGGCGCTCGGGGTACAGATCGCGCGCCACCACCAGCCACGACTGGTGACTCATGTAGGTCGGGGCCAGGGTCATCGCGCGCAGCACGTCGACCCGCCGGGCACCGTAACCGGCCTCTTCCTTCAATTCGCGGTCGGCGGCCTGTTCGGGCGTTTCGCCGGCGTCGATGCGGCCTTTCACCAGGCCCAGCTCGTAACGGTGCATGCCGGCGGCGTATTCACGCACCAGCAGCACGGTCTCGTCATCGAGCATCGGCACCACCACCACGGCGCCGTGGCCGCGGGTCACCAGCCGCTCGAAGCGGCGGCGTTCGCCATTGGAAAACTCCAGATCCAGATGCTGGCGCTGGAACGGCCCGCTTTCCTCGTCCGTGATCTGGTGGATGATGGGCAGGCGACGGCTCATGCGAGCATCTCTAGAATGGGTACTGGTGAAAACGTGTTCATGAGCCCGAAATGCTAGCAGACCCAGCCCCCCTCACGCTGGCCGATCAGTGGCGGCAACGCGATCTGGCCGTGCTGTGGCACCCGTGCACGCAGATGCGCGAGCACCCCGACACCCTGCCCCTGCTGCCGATCGCCCGCGGCGAAGGCCCGTGGCTGATCGACCACGATGGCCATCGCTATCTGGATGCAGTGAGCAGTTGGTGGACCAATCTGTTCGGCCATGCGCAACCGCGCATCGGTGCGGCCATCGCCGAGCAGGCCACCCGGCTGGAACAGGTGATGCTGGCCGGCTTCAGCCACGAGCCGGCGGTACGGCTGGCCGAGCGCCTGCTGGCCATTGCCCCGCGCCAGGCCGGGCGCGATCCGCTGGCCAAGGTCTTCTATGCCGACAACGGCTCGGCCGGGGTCGAGGTGGCGCTGAAGATGGCGTTCCACTACTTCCGCAACCGCGGCGAGAACCACCGCACCCGCTTCGTCGCGCTGGAGAACGGCTACCACGGCGAAACCCTGGGCGCGCTGTCGGTCGGTGACATCCCGCTGTACCGACGCGTGTATGCGCCGTTGCTGACCGAGGCGCTGTTCGCCCCCACGCCCGATGCCTACCTGGCCGAGCCGGGCCAGAGCGCCGCGCAGCGCGCGCACCAGGCCGCCGATGCGCTGGCCACGCTGTTCGACCAGCACCCGGGCGAGATCTGCGCGGTGATCCTGGAGCCGCGCCTGCAGTGCGCCGGTGGCATGCGCATGTACGACCCGGTCTATCTGCAGCGTGCGCGCGCGCTGTGCGATGCCAACGGTGCGTTCCTGATCGCCGATGAGATCGCCACCGGTTTCGGCCGCACCGGCACGATGTTCGCCTGTGAGCAGGCCGGGGTGATGCCGGACCTGCTGTGCCTGTCCAAGGGCCTGACCGGCGGGTTCCTGCCGCTGTCGGCGGTGCTGGCCACGCAGGCCCTGTATGACGCCTTCCTCGATGATTCGCGCGAGCGCGCTTTCCTGCATTCGCACAGCTACACCGGCAATCCCCTGGCCTGTGCCGCCGCGCTGGCGACCCTGGACATCTTCGCCGGGGAGGACGTGATCGCGCGCAATCGCAGCACCGCCGAGGTGATGCGTACCTTGGCCGCACCGTTCGCCGACCACGCGCACGTCGCCGATGTGCGCCAGGCCGGGATGGTGGTGGCCTTCGAACTGACCCGCAATGGCGACAAGCGCACGCCGTTCCCGGCCGAGGCCCGGGTCGGGCTGCACGCCTACAAGGCCGCGCTCAAGCGCGGCGTGGTGCTGCGCCCACTGGGCAATGTGCTGTATTGGATGCCGCCGTACTGCGTCGAGGATGAACACTTGGATCTGCTTGCCCTGACCACCCTGGCCGCCATCGACGAGGCCGTCGCATGCGCGTGACCCGCAGCCATATCGATCATCCGCTGGCGGTCGGCCAGACCCTGGCGCTGCCCGAGGACGCCGCCAACCATCTGGTCCGCGTGATGCGCCTGCGCGAAGGCGACGGCTGCGTGCTGTTCAACGGCGATGGGCAGGACTACAGCGCCACCCTGGTCACCGTGGGCAAGCGCGATGCGCAGGTGCGGATCGAGAGCGCCACCGCGCTGGACAACGAATCGCCGCTGCACATCACCCTGCTGCAGGGCATCGCCCGCGGCGAGAAGATGGACCTGATCCTGCAGAAGGCCACGGAGCTGGGCGTGCAGGCCTTCGTGCCGGTCAATGCCGAGCGCACCGAAGTGAAGCTGGATGCGGCCCGCGCCGAGAAGCGCCTGGCGCACTGGCACAGCGTGGTGGTCTCGGCCTGCGGTCAGTCCGGCCGCGCCCGCGTGCCCAGCGTGGCCGCGCCCCAATCGCTCCAGGACGCCGCCAATGGGGTCGCGGCCGAGGCATTGAAGTTGACCCTGGACCCGCAGGGCGAGCACCGCTTGTCCGCCCTGTCAGCGGCACCGGGCGGCGTGGTGATCGCGATCGGCCCGGAAGGCGGCTGGTCGCCGCGTGACCGCCAGGCGCTGGCCGCAGCGGGCTTCCAGGGCCTGCAGCTGGGCCCGCGCGTGCTGCGCACCGAGACCGCGGGTCTGGCCGCCATCGCCGCCGTGCAGGCGCGATTGGGCGATCTGGGCTGAAGCAGAAACAGCAGAAACGGGGACGGAGGTAGTTAATCGTGCCGATTAACTACCTCCGTCCCTGTTTTTTCACCCCGCGACGGGGAAGGCTTCGTCGAGCGCCGCTTCCAGCGCATCCAGATCGGGCAGCAGCGCGCTCTGCTCACCCAGCAGCACGCGCATGTGCACGCCCTGCGGCAGGGTGTCCTCGGAGGCGTCGGCCAGCAGGCCGTCGCGCGGAACCGCGATCAGCTGCGGGAAGGTCTGGGTCAGCAGGGCGAAGTACGGCCGGCGGGGATTGCCCCCCAGCGCCTTGAGCACCACCACCTTGTTGTTGGCCACCACCGGCTCGTCGCCCTGCCCGGACAACCGGGCAAACGACAGCAGCGGGACGTCCCAGCCGTGCCAGGCGATCTGCCCGACCAGCCAGGCCGGTGCATCGGGGACGGTTTCGACCGGCACCTTGGACATCATTTCGGCGACGGTGGCGTTGGGCAGCAGCACGCGTTCGTGCCCGGCCTGGATCAGGACACCGCGGATTTCGTCGTTGCTGGCGTAACTCATGGAGATTCCTTCAAGGGTCCGCGGCGCGCTTACGCGTCCACGCCCCAGCGTTCGGCGATGGTGGCCGCGAGCTGCGGCGGTTCACCGGCATCCTGCCCGGCGACCACCACCGCACTGGCGGCGGTCGGGTCGTAGCAGCCTTCACCCACCTGGCCGGCGACCCACGCACCGGCCGCCGCCAGCGCAAGGACCGCATCGACCTGGGCGGCGTCCGCACCACTGAGCAGGACCACGCCACTGTGCAGGGCCGGCAATGCCGCGATCTGGATGCCGGCCGGGTCAGCGATGAAGTGCAGACTGCCCTGGCGCACGGCGATGCCGATGTCGTCGGGCAGGATATAGGCCTGCCCCGCCGCCACGGCCTGGGCATCCTCGGCCAGCAGTACCGGCAACGCGGAAACGCGTGCCATCTGCTTGACCAGATTGCCGTAACGGCCACCGTCCAGGCGCATATGCACCAGGACCGCGGTCGTCAGCGTCGCGGGCAGCGCGGCCAGGAGGCGGCGCAGCGCATCCGGCCCACCGATACCGGCCAACACCAGCACCGCGCCGGGACAGCCACCGTCGGGACCGGCCTCGGGTTCAAGCTCGACAAGTGACAGACGCTCGGTGTCGAAACGCTCCGGCTCCAGCGCCGGCCCGCTGGCCGACGATGCGGTGGCGACGACGGCATCCTCCTCGACCAGCGACCAGCGGCTGTGATCGCCGATCGACACGGCAGCCGCAGCCGGCGGCGCCGAGGCAGGGATCGGTGGAATCGGTGCGGCGACCGGATCGGCGTCCACGGGCTGCAGCGCGGCCAATGCCTCTTCCAGCGAGACCGGCTCGCTCAGCTCCGCCGGCACCTGGTACAGGCCATCGGCGGGCACGTCGGACGCCGCATCTTCCGCTTCGCGCAGGTGGAACTCCAGCGGCGCGTCGGCGTGCAGCTGCGCCGGAGTGACCGGCAGGCCCGGTTCGGGCTGCAGTTGCTGATCCTGTTCCGAGCCCGGCGGCAGCACGTCCTGGTGACCGTGCAGCTTGGCCACCAGATGCCGCGCCCAGCGCTGCGCTTCCCAGCCGTCGCGGCGGGCGGCCAGCTCGGCTTCGTCGAAGATCAGGGTCAGCGAAGGCGAGCCCAGGACCGGATCCAGCCGTTCCAGTGCGTCTTCGATCGCCGGTTCCAGGGCGATCAGTACCGCGCCCGGATCGGCATCGCGCAGGGACTGCAGGTCGAGCGTGTTGGGATCGTCCTCCAGCACTACGCGCGCGCCGGCATGGGCGAGCGCCTCGCGCAGGCGGTCGCGCGCCGGCCCGGGGCGGGCCAGCAGGGCCACCGACAACAACGTAGGAGCGTCACTCGCGTGCACGGGCGATCCCCAGCAGGTCATACACGTTACGCATCAGATCCAGTTCCTGGTAAGGCTTGCCCAGGTAGCGCTGGACACCGAGTTCGAAGGCCCGTTGACGGTGCTTGTCACCGCTGCGCGAGGTGATCATCACGATCGGCACGCCCTGGTAGCGCGGATCGGCGCGCATGACGCTGGCCAACTCGTAGCCGTCCATGCGCGGCATTTCGATATCCAGCAGCATCAGGTCCGGCACGCGCTCCTCCAGCCGCTCCAGCGCTTCGATGCCGTCGCGGGCGACCGTCACCTCGAAGTTGTGGCGCTCCAGGATGCGGCCGGTGACCTTGCGCATGGTCAGCGAATCGTCGACCACCATCACCAGCGGTACATCGCGATCGCTGACCTTGGCGGCGGCGGTGATCGGCTTGTGCGGGTTGGCCAGGTAACGGCGCACCAGCGGGGCGACGTCCAGGATCACCACCACGCGGCCATCGCCGGTGATGGTCGCGCCGTAGATGCCGGGCACCGAGGCGATCTGCAGGCCGACCGGTTTGACCACGATTTCGCGGTTGCCCAGCACCTGGTCGATCGCCACGGCCACGCGCAGGTCGCCGGCGCGGACCAGCAGCAACGGCACCTGGGCCTGGCCTTCGGCGCGGGCCTGGGCCTGGCCGATCAGCGTGCCCAGATCGTGCAGCGCGAATTCCTCGCCACCGTAGTGGTAGCCGCCGTTGGCAGTTTCGAAGCGCTCGCGCGAGATCCGGCCGATACCACTGACCGAGGCGACCGGCACCGCGAAGGTGGTTTCGCCGATCTGCACGAACACGGCCTGGGTGACTGCCAGCGTCTGCGGCAGGCGCAGGGTGAAGGTGACGCCCTGGCCGCTGACCGAGTGGATGTCCACCGAGCCGCCCAGCTGGCGCACTTCGTTGTGCACCACGTCCATGCCCACGCCGCGGCCAGCCAGCTGGCTGACCTGGTCGGCGGTGCTGAAGCCGGGCGAGAAGATCATCGCATCCAGCTCGGCATCGCCCAGCACGGCATCGGCGGCGATCAGGCCACGCTGTTCGGCGCGGCGACGGATCGCCGCGCGATCCAGCCCGGCGCCATCGTCGGCCACTTCCAGCACGATTTCCGAGCCTTCGCGGCGCAGGCGGATGGCGATTTCGCCCTCTTCCGGCTTGCCGGCGGCACGACGCTGTTCCGGGGTTTCCAGACCGTGCGCCACCGAGTTGCGCAGCATGTGTTCCAGCGGCGCGACCATGCGGTCGAGCACGTTGCGGTCCAGTTCGCCGTGGGTACCTTCGAGGATGACGTGGACCTGCTTGCCGGTGTCCTGGCCGGCCTGGCGCACGACCCGGCGCAGGCGCGGCACGAGGCCATCGAACGGCACCATGCGCGCGCGCATCAGGCCGTCCTGCAGTTCCGAACTGACGCGCGACTGCTGTTGCAGGAGCACGTCGTACTGGCGCGACAGATCGTCCAGCACGCCCTGCAGGCCGCCCAAGTCAGCCGCGGACTCGTTCAGCGCGCGGCTGAGCTGCTGCAGCGTGGAGAAGCGGTCCAGTTCCAGCGGATCGAACTTGTGGTCGACCTGTTCCTGCTCGCGCTGGTAACGGGCCACGATCTGCGCTTCGGTTTCCAGGTCCAGTCGGCGCAGCTGATCGCGCAGACGGGCATTGGTGCGGTCCAGTTCGCCCATGGCGCCGCGGAAGGCACCGAGCTGCTGTTCCAGGCGCGAGCGGTAGATCGCCACTTCACCGGCGTGATTGACCAGGCGGTCGAGCAGATCGGCGCGCACGCGCACCTGTTCCTGCTGCGGCCGCGGCAGACCATCGTCTTCGCTGACGGTTTCCAGTGGCACCGGCGCCGACAGCGGCGCCGCCACCAGCGCGGCAATCGCCGCTTCGACCTGGGCATCACCGGACGGCAGCGCGGTGCCCACGGTCTCCTCCGGCTCGGGCACGGCCCGACCCTGGGTGCGCTGCTCGAACGCCGCGATCAGGTCGTCCGGCATCGCCACGGTGCGGTGCTGGCCGGTACGGGTCAGCAGCTGGTGCAGGCGATCGAAGCCGCGTTCCAGCAGGTGCACGTCGCTGCGGTCGATATCGGTCCGGTTGGCCGCAACGGCCTCCAGCAGCGACTCGATGCCGTGGCCCAGGTCGCCGATCGGGTTGATCCCGGCCATGCGCGCACCGCCCTTGAGGGTGTGCAGATCCCGCTGCAGGCCGGCGATCACGTCGCGGTCCTGCGGCGCGGCGCGCAGCTCGCTGATCAGGCCATCGCAGTGGTCGAGCAGGTCCTTGCCCTCCTCCACGAAGATATCGACCAGTTCCTGGTCCAGCTGGGTGAAATCGAGCGCGTCGCCTGGCACTGCGTCGTCGTTGTCGTTGTCGTTGTCGATGACATCGCCGGCGGGGGCGTCGTCGTGCGCGCACGCCTGGGTGAGAGACGCGGCAGGCGCGTCTTCCAGCTCGAAGAAGCGGGACGGGGCGGCGTCAGCGGTCGACGCGTCGGGCGCGTCGGATGCGGTGGCCTCGATCGCCTCGGCGAACGCATCGGCTTCGCCGGTGTTGTCGTCGGTGGCGTCCAGACCCAGCACGCCGTTATCGGAGGCATCCGGCGCATCGACGACGGTCAGACCATCGTCCACGGCCTGCTGCGCGTCCACCACCTCGCCAAACGCCGGTGGCGGCGGCAGGACCTCGTCCAGTGCCTGTGCGTCCTCGTCGTCGTCCTGCCCGGTGTCGCTCCAGCTGTCGTTGGCGGCGTCGTTCACGGAGACCGCGTAGGCGCTGTCCGGTTCACGGACAGTATCGGTGTCGGTGTCGGTGCTGGTGTTGGTGTCAGTCCCGAACTCGGCCTCGCGCGTTGCTTCAGCTTCAGCTTCAGCTTCGGCTTCGGCTTGGACTTCGACTTCGACTTCGACTTCGACTTCAGCTTCGGCTTCGGCTTCGGCTTCGGTATAGGACACGACCGGTGCAGCCGGTTCTGCGAGATGATCGAAGTAGCGCGAGAGATCCTCGGCGGAGGTCAGCTCGACCGACTCCAGACCCGCATGGACCGACGCCAGATCGGCGTCTTCGGCCTCGTCAGTCACCGCATCCAGCGTCTGCGGCGCGTCGCCCGCACGCACTGCGTCGGGCAGTTCGGCGTCGAAATAGGCTGACAGGTCATCGGTGCCGGTCAGCTCCATGGCGACCAGGGCATCCTCGTCGTCAGCCTGCGTCGCCGAATGATCCGGCGCGATCACGCTCAGGCCGTCGGCCTCGAGTTCGGCCTGCTGCACATCGGTCCCGGCGGCATCGTCCGCGGTGGCCAGGACGGGCGCAGCATCGTCCGTTGCGATGGCTGCGTCCGCTGCGTCCGCTTCGACTGCTTCGACCGCTTCGTCGGTTTCGACAGCCTGTTCGGCCTGCTCGGCTTCGTCAGCCCGTTCGGCCCGCTCGGCTTCGTCAGCCTGTTCGGCATCCGCCCCTTCGGCGTACAGCGCGTCGTCGAGCAGGTCCAGATCGTCCTCGACCAAGGCCGGCCAGCGCGCTTCAGGCAGGGTATCCGCCAGGGCGACCAGGCGGGCAGCCAGGGCGTTCTGCACGGGCACGCGCGGTGCCTCGTCCTGCAGCGCCGCCATCGTGGTGGTGATCGCGGCACAGGTGTCGGCCAGCGCAGCCATCCCGGCCGCACCCGGCAGCGCATCGGCGGCCAGCGAGCGCTTGATGTAGCTTTCCGCGGCGCCGGTGACAGCCGTGATCTCGGGCACGTCGGTCATCGCGAACGCGCCATTCATCGTGTGCACGGCGCGCAGCAGGCCATCGGTAACCGGCTGCGGGCCATCGGCGGCTGCATCCAGCCACGCCTGCAGCGTCGCCTGGTGCACCTCGACCTCGGCTTCCAGGATCTCGCGCAGGACGCTGTCGATATTGGCGGGGGTGCCCTCGTCCGGCGTCGACACCGCGACCGCGGCAGCGCGCGGCAACGGCACATGGAAGGTTTCTTCGCCCGCGGACACGCGATCGGCGATGCCCTGCATGGCCTGCAGATCGGCGGTGACACGGCTGCCATCGCGCAGCGCGGCATTGAGCTGCGGCAGCACGTCATAGGCCTGGCCGACCAGCGCGACCACGGCCGGCGAGGCCGGGCGGCTGCCGTCGAGCACGCGGTTGAGCATGCCCTCGATCTTCCAGCTGAACTCACCCAGCGTGCGCGCACCGACCAGACGACCACTGCCCTTCAGGGTGTGGAACACGCGGCGGATCGGGCGCAGGCGGTCCAGGTTGTCCGGCGCGATGCGCCAGGCCGGGAGCAGATTGCCCAGGTTCACCAGTTCTTCGTCGAACTCTTCGATGAAGACCTCGCGGATGTCCTGGTCGATGTTCTCGCCATCGTCTTCGAAACCGGCCTCGATGCTGGTGTCTCCGGCAAGCGTGGCAACCGGCGGGGCGACCGCCGCAGCTGCGTTCACTGGGCCATCGATCGGCGCACCTTCCGGGCGGAACTGCGCGGCCGCCGCATCCAGTTCGGCCAGGAAACGGGTGGAGGCGTCGTCCAGTTCGATACGGCGGATCACCGCGTCCTGCACGGCAGGCGTCGGCAACGTCGTCTCGACGGCGTCGGGGGCAGCGTCGAGATCCGTGGCAGACGTGCTGCGCGGTGCATCGGCGCTGTCTTCCGCCGCGGCGACCGGAATCTCCTGCAGGAAAGTCGGCAGTGCTTCGACATCCACCTCGCCCTGCGCGAAGGCAGCGGAATATCCGCCATCGGCAGGGGCCGCATCGGTGTCGTCGATCTGCAGCGACAGCACATCGTCGGCGTTGTGCAGATCCTCATCGAAGGTGAATTCGATCGGCTCGTCGCTCAGCGCCAGGATGTCGTGCTCGGCGGCGACCGGATCGAATCCGTCGCCCGTCGCCACGAAGGCCGGCAGCGCCTCGGACGCGCGTGCGTCGTCGACGTCGGCACGTTCCGGTGGCGTCACGGCGGCATCATCCCGCGCAGCGTCTTCCCCTGCGCTATCGTCCTGCGGGGCGGACACCAGCGGCGACACGTCCCAGCTGGCACCAGCCGGTGCCTCGGCAATGACCGGATCGAAATGGGCAAAGGTCGGCAGCGTCTCCACGTCGTCGCCGCCCGCCAGGGTCCACTGCGGTGCATCGGCGGCGACGGGGGCGGTGGAGGCATCGAACACCAGCGCCACCGGCGGCGGCGTCACCGGCGCGGCGACCGTCGGCGGCGGATCGAAGGTGAAGTCCGGCAGCGGCGGCGGCAGGTTGGCCGGGCGCGGAACTTCGGCCGTCACGCCAAGCGCGATCGGCTCGGGCGCAGGTGCGTCCCACGGCGTCAGCTCGATGGGTTCCGGCGCGACCGGCAGCGATTCCGGACCGGTCTCGGCACTCGGCTGGCTCGCGTCCGGCAGCGGCCAGTAACGCAGGGTTTCCAGGCTGCTGCGGGTGATGTCGAGAATCTCCTCGCGCCCCGGCCGGCGCTCGCGCAGCGCCTCGAGGTAGTACTCCAGGCTGGCCATGGCATCGGCCAGCGTGTCCAGCTGGCGACCGCTCGGCACGCGCTGCTTGTCCAGCAGTTCCACCGCGATGTACTGGCGCACGCCCTGCAGGTAATCGGCCGGCTCCGACAGATTGAGCATGCGCAGCGCACCGGCAACCTCGCCGAGCAGGCGCGGGACTTCCTGCAGTTCCTGGTGGTTCCAGTTGGTTTCGATGAAGGCGACGAAATGCTCGCGCGCGGCGGCGAAGTTGGCGATGGCTTCATGCGCCAGCACCTCCACCGTGCGCCGGTTTTCCACCGCGCTGGGATCGTCTTCGCCACTGCCGCCGGCGCCCAGGTGGGCGACCTGGTCGTCCAGCGAGGCATCCACGTAGAGCAGTGCACCGGCGATGTCCAGCAGCAGGCTCTCGTCGATCTGCTGCTGCCCGTCCACCACCTCGCGCAGTGCGTCGCGCTGCTGCACGACCACGCCGCGGGCCACGCCCAGGCCCATCATGCCCAGGGTATCGGCGACCGCGCCCAGCTCGTTGACCTGGGTCTGCAGCTGCACCGGCTCGCCACCGGTACGCAGGTGCAGGTCCAGCGCGTCCTTGATCCGCAGCAGCTCTTCCTTGACCGCGTTGCCCACGGTATCCAGCAGTTCGCGGTTGCGTCCGCTCAGGCTGCCGCGCGCATGGTCCAGCTCGGCTTCGGTGGCGCTGGCGCTGTCCGGGGCGAAGGCGAACAGCACGCTTTCATTGATGCCCGGCAGGGCGCGCGCCGAACGGATGTCATTCAGCAGCGGCAGCAGCACGATCGGAATGTCCCGATGGCCGTTCTGCAGGCGCTCCAGGTAGTCGGGCAGCAGCACGCTGCCGCGCATCAGCGTGGCGCAGGCTTCGTCACGGTCCGGCACTTCGCCGGCACCGATCGCGTTGGCCAGCTGCTCCAGCTCCTCGGCCACCATCGCCGGGGCGTACAGCTCGACCATGCGCAGGGTCCCCTGCACCTGGTGCAGGTAGCCGGCGCAGAAGCGCATGCGGCTGCCATCGGCAGGGTCTTCCACGTAGTACTCGACCTCGTTGCGCACCTGGCGCAGGGTCTCGTCCAGCTCCGGCTTGACCCAGCCCAGCGCAGCGTGGCTCATGGCATCGCGCAGCGTGCTCATGCCAGGTCTCCCGGCAGCTCGGCGCACATGGCGTGCGGTGATTTCTCGCGATGCATCATCTGCTTGTTCCTTCCCTCTCCGCCCTGCCCGCGGCTCACGCCGGCAGCTTGAAGTCGGCAACCGAGCGGCGCAGGTCGGCCGCCAGCTGTGCCAGGTGGCCGATCGACTCGGCGGTCTGTCCCGCGCCCTGCGAGGTCTGGCCGGTAATCTGACGGATTACGCCCATGGTGCGGGTGATGTCCGATGCCGCGGCCGACTGCTGCTGGGCAGCGATCGAGATGTTCTTGATGAGGTTGTTCAGTGCGTTGGAGACGCGCTCGATTTCGGTCAGGGCGGTACCGGCGTCTTCGGCCAGGCGCGCACCGGAGACCACTTCGGCGGTGGTCTGCTCCATCGAGCTGACCGCTTCATTGGTATCGGCCTGGATGGCCTGCACCAGGTTCTCGATCCGTCGGGTCGCACCGGACGTGCGTTCTGCCAGGCGCTGCACTTCGTCGGCCACCACGGCGAAACCGCGGCCGGCCTCACCGGCCGATGCCGCCTGCACCGCGGCGTTCAACGCCAGGATGTTGGTCTGCTCGGAAATGTCGTTGATCAGTTCCACGATCGAGCCGATTTCCTGCGAGGACTCGCCCAGCCGCTTGATGCGCTTGGAGGTTTCCTGGATCTGGTCGCGGATCTGGTCCATGCCCTGGATCGTCTCGCGGACCACGCCGGCGCCTTCGGCGGCGATGATCACCGAGCGCTGCGCCACCTCGGCCGACTCGGCCGAGTTGCGCGACACCTGCTCGATGCTCGAGGCGATTTCGCCGATCCGGTCCGACGCGGAGGTGATCTGGTTGGCCTGGTGGCCGGCCGCTTCGGCCAGCTGCATGGCGGTGGCCTGGGTTTCCTGGGTCGACACGGCGACCTTGGCCGAGGTGTCGTTGATCGTGGTCACCAGGTGGCGCAGTTCGTCCACGGCGTAGTTGATGGCGTCGGCGATGGCGCCGGTCATGTCCTCGGTCACCGAGGCCTTCACCGTCAGGTCGCCCTCACCCAGCGAGCTGATTTCATCCAGCAGCCGCATGATGGCCTGCTGGTTGCGGCTGTTGAACTCGACCTGGGTCTGGTAACGCAGCTCCTGCTCGCGCGAGCGGCTGCGCACGGTGCTGCCGACGAAGCCGACGATGGCGATCAGCGAGAACGCGCCGGACACCACGCCCAGCCAGAAATTCGGGAACAGGCGGGTGTCGCGCAGCGAGCCGAACGAGGAAAACGCCTCGAAGAGCTTCTTGCTGTCGCGGAGCATGTCCGCCGAGCCACCGGTCAGGGCCGCGGCCGAGGACTGCGCCGAGAACAGCTGGCGGGAGCTGGCCAGGATCGCATCGGCGTCCTGCTTCATCGTGTCCCACTGCTTCTGCGACTGTTCCAGCGCGGCCAGCGCCGGGCCGTTGCGGACCGCGGCGATGCCCAGTTCCTCGTTGCCGTTGCGCAGCGCGTCGAGCACCTGCGTGAACACCACCGAGTCGCGTGCCAGCGCATCACCCGCGGCCGCGGCATTGGCGCCACCGGCGCGCATTTCGGTCACGCGGCGGGCCATCGAGCCGACCACCACGACCTGCTGCAGGGCGTTGTAGAGCTGCGAAGACGGCGCGCCACTGGCCGACATCGCCCGGACCACTTCGTTCAGCTGTGCCTGCAGTGCGGGCACGCCGTTGACGAAGTTGTTGGCATTGCCGGCGAGCGCCAGCACCGCCGGTTCGCTGGCAACCAGCTGGCCGGCGCTCTTGCCGAGCGGCTCCCAGGTCTTGATCAGCGCATTGAGCGGGCCGGACACGTTCGTCTCGGCGCCGTAGCGGCCCTGCAGGGCGCTGACGGTGCTTTCGATGTCGCTCTTGGTCAGCTTGAACGCGGTGAAGGCCTGGGCATTACCCGAGACCGCCTCACGGCCCTGGTTGGCCAGCTGCTGCGAGAGCACCTGCAGGTTCGCGGCATCGGTGCTGGCACTGGCCAGGCGACTGCCCTGCCAGGTCGCCACGCCGGTGTTCACGCCGAACACGATCATCGACACGGCCAGCAGGCCGAGCCAGAAATTGGTGCCCACCGAACCGAACTTGCCGGCCTTGGCGGATTCCGAAGCAGTACTCATCGTTCAACCTCGATCTTCAATACGGAGAGACAGGCGCCTGCGGTCAGGCCGCGGCCTGCCTGAATTCGGGGGTACGCGACAGCAGCGACAGCGAGAACACGCCCCAGTCATGGCCATCGCCGTGGAAGGCGCGGTCGATGAAATGCGCATAGCGGCCGGTGGCCAGATCGCCTGCGACGATGTCCTGGTCCAGCTCGAAGCTGCGCTGGCCGAACAGTTCATCGATGGTCAGCGCCACGTCACCGCCGGCCTGGCGCATGATCAGCACGCGCTGGCCCTCCTGCTGCACGGTGCGCTCGCCTTCCAGGAAGAACTTCAGGTCCACCACCGGGAACAGGTTGCCGCGCAGGTTGCCGACGCCCAGCAGCCACGGCTGTGCGCCGGGCACCGGGGTGATCGGCGGCATCGGCACGATTTCCACCACCTCGCGGAAGTCCGAGACCAGCCGGCGCTTGCCCACCCGGTAGCCGACGCCACGCCAGAGGTCCTGCGAGAACTGCCGCTCGGGCAGCTGCACGGCATGGGCCAGGCTGCGTCGTTCGTAAGCCTGGAGGATGTCGAAAGGAGAGCGCATCAGACCACCAACTGGTTGATCCGCGCGATCAGTTCCTCCTCGCGCGGCGGCTTGACGATGTAGTCGGCCGCCCCCTGGCGCAGCCCCCACGCCTTGTCGGTTTCCATCGCCTTGGTGCTGACGATGACCACCGGGATGTGCTTGATGGCCGCGTCGCGCGCCATCGCGCGGGTGGCCTGGAAGCCACTCATGCCCGGCAGGACGACGTCCATCAGCACCAGCTGCGGCGACTGCTCGCGCACGAGCTTGAGCCCGTCCTCGGCGTTGTCCGCTTCCAGGACTTCATGACCGGCCTTGGTCAACCACTGCGTGAACACCGCACGGTCGGTCGGTGAATCCTCGATCAGTACGATTCGAGCCATTGTGCCTTTCCCCCCTGGTCAGGCGTTGACGTATGTGCGGATGGCACCCAGCAGTTCTTCACGCGTGAATGGCTTGGTCAGGTACTGCTCCGAGCCGACGATGCGGCCGCGCGCCTTGTCGAACAGGCCGTCCTTGGACGACAGCATGATCACCGGCGTCGACTTGAACAGCTGGTTGCCCTTGATCAGCGCACAGGTCTGATACCCGTCCAGCCGCGGCATCATGATGTCCACGAAGATGATCTGCGGCTGTTGGTCGGCGATCTTGGCCAAGGCCTCGAAACCATCGGTCGCAGTCACCACCTCGCAGCCTTCCCGCTTCAGCAGGGTTTCCGCAGTCCTGCGGATGGTCTTCGAATCATCGATGACCATCACGCGCAGCCCTGCGAGTTCCCCACCCGCAGCCATGTATTCAGTCATTACCTTTCCCCAAGCGCGCGACGCTTGCCAGATCCCCGGCGTCGCTGCGAAAGCGTATCTATATCCCAATACCGGCGCGCGCTTCAAGCAGACCCACCGCGGCCCCGCCGCCAGCGGCCCGGGCGGCGCCCGCCCCGCGCCGTTTGCGCAAACCCGGGCCGGCCGGACACTGCGTTCCGGCCCCCGGGGCGGGCATTGCCGGGCCTTTGTCGCTACCATCATCGGCCTGCCCGCCAGGTTGCGACCATGCCGTTGAATGTCATCGTGGTGATGGACCCCATCGCCCATATCAAGATTGCCAAGGACACCACCTTCGCGATGCTGCTGGAAGCCCAGCGCCGCGGCCATGCCCTGCACTACGTCAGCCCCGGCGGGCTGGCCCTGCGCGACGGCCAGGCCATCGCCCGCACCGCCCCGCTGCAGGTGCGCGAGGACAAGAACGACTGGTTCACCCTGGGCGAGTTCAGCCAGACGGTCTTCGGCCCCGGCCAGGTCGTGCTGATGCGCAAGGATCCGCCGGTCGATGCCGAATTCATCTACGACACCCACGTACTCAGCGTCGCCCAGCAGGCCGGTGCGATGGTGGTCAACGACCCGCAGGGCCTGCGCGACTACAACGAGAAGCTGGCTGCCCTGCTGTTCCCGCAGTGCTGCCCGCCGACCCTGGTCAGCCGCCGCAACGCCGACCTGAAGGCCTTCGTGCTCGAACACGGCCAGGCCGTGCTCAAGCCGCTGGACGGCATGGGCGGGCGCTCGATCTTCCGCAGCGGCACCGGCGACCCGAACCTCAACGTGATCGTGGAAACCCTGACCAACGGCGAGCGCACGCTGGCCCTGGCGCAGAAGTTCATCCCGGACATCACCGCCGGCGACAAGCGCATCCTGCTGGTCGATGGCGAGCCGGTCGACTACTGCCTGGCACGGATTCCGCAGGGCGATGAGTTCCGCGGCAACCTGGCCGCCGGTGGCCGCGGCGAAGGCCGCCCGCTGAGCGAGCGCGACCGCTGGATCGCCGCCCAGGTCGGGCCGGAAATGAAGCGCCGCGGCATGCGCTTCGTCGGCCTGGACGTGATCGGTGACTACCTGACCGAAGTCAACGTCACCAGCCCCACCTGCGTGCGCGAACTCGATGCCCAGTTCGGGTTGAACATCGCCGGCACCCTGTTCGACGCGATCGAGGCCGGCCTGCCGCGATGAGCGCCAGCGTCGTCCCGGTGCCGACGTGGCAGGCGCGCGAATCCCAGCGGCTGGGCGCGACCCTGACGCTGTCGGTGCTCGTGCATGCGCTGCTGATCCTCGGCGTCGGTTTCGCGGTCAGCGACAGCGCGCCGCTGGTGCCGACCCTGGATGTGATCTTCAGCCAGACCCAGACCCCGCTGACGCCCAAGCAGGCCGATTTCCTGGCCCAGGCCAACCAGCAGGGCGGTGGCGACCACGACAAGGCGCAGCGCCCGCGCGACAACCAGGCCGGGATCGTGCCGCAGGCGCAGGCCGGGCTGTCGCCGGTGCCGCAGCAGCGGCAGGAGGCCGCCAGCGTGCCGCCGCCGCAGACCCGCGTGGTCAACAGCCGCAACGGCACCGACACCATCGCCGAGGCGCAGCCACAGCCGCTGCCGGAGCAGCCCCGCCCGGACGCACCGATGACCGCGCGCGAGCAGCGCGACGTGGAGATGGCGCGGCTGGCGGCCGAAGTACATCTGCGTTCGGCGCAGTACGCCAAGCGCCCGAACCGCAAGTTCGTCTCGGCCAGCACCCGCGAATATGCCTACGCCAATTATCTGCGGGCGTGGGTCGACCGCGCCGAGCGGGTCGGCAATCTGAATTACCCCGATGAAGCCCGCGCCCGCCGGCTCGGCGGTCAGGTCGTGATCTCGGTCGGGGTGCGCCGCGATGGCACGGTGGAGAGCGCGCGCATCCTGCAGTCCAGCGGCACGCCGTTGCTGGATGAAACCGCGCTGCGGGTGATCACCCTGGCCCAGCCGTTCCCGCCGCTGCCCAGGACCGAGGATGCGATCGACATCCTGCAGGTGACCCGCACCTGGGTGTTCCTGCCGGGTGGTGAGCTGCGCGACGACCGCTGATCGGGCGGAGGGCGCAGGTAGAGTCACGCCATGCGTGGCTGGAGCGTTACCCGCTGACCTGTATCACGAGGCGGCCAGCTTTGCAGCCCGCGCGGCCTGCTGTTCCACCAGGGTCAGCGCCACGTTGTCGCGCAGATAGGCCGGCTCCACCCGCTCCGGCGCCATGCCCTCGCCGCGCCGGAACGCCGGTACCGCCAGCGCCAGCACATCGGAGGCTCGCGGCAGTGCCAGCGCATCCACGCCGGTCAGCTGATCGGCCAGCCGCGTGGCCAGTACGCCCTCGGCCGCGCCGAAGCCGGTGCCGACGCCGAACCAGCGCGTGCCATCGGGCAGCGCCACGGCATCCGGCGCACAGACGATTTCCTCGCCCTGCAGCTGCCACTGCCCGTCCACCCGGATGTGGCGCGCCGCGTACACCTCGCCCATCCGCGCATCGATGCTGGCCAACACGTGATCGGCCTCGGCCGGTGCGCGCAGTGCCAGCGCCTGCAGCGTGGAGACCGGGATCAACGGGCGATCCAGCGCGAGCGCGATGCCCTGCGCGATCGCGATCGCCAGCCGCACGCCGGTGAACGCGCCCGGGCCACGCCCCAGCGCGATCGCGTCCAGCTGCGAACGCGCCACGCCCGCCTCGGCCAGCAGCGCCTCGGCCCAGGGCAGACTCAGTTCGGCGTGGCGACGCGGAGCGATCTCGAAGCGCTCACTGACCTGCCCATCCACATACAGGGCAACGGAGCAGGCTTCGGTGGCGGTTTCAAAGGCGAGCAGTTTCATGGCGGTCAGAACAGGGAAGTGGGAAAGTCATCGGTGGCCTGCACGGCCTGCACCGGCTGCGCAGAAGCAGCCGCAGCTGCGGGCGTGGGTCCAGCGACGGGCCATTGTGGCGCAAAGAAGGCCTGCACATCGCCCAGCGAGCGGGTGCGGCGGAAGGGGGGCAGCGAATCCAGGAAGATCCGCCCGTAGCCACGGCTGAGCAGGCGCGGGTCGCACAGCACCAGCACGCCGCGATCGGTCTCGCTGCGGATCAGGCGGCCCACGCCCTGCTTGAGCGCGATCACCGCCTGCGGCAGCTGCTCGTCGCGGAACGGATTCCCGCCGTCACGACGGATCGCATCCAGCCGCGCTTCGAACACCGGATCGTCCGGCGCGGCGAACGGCAATTTGTCGATCACCACCACGCTCAGCGCATCACCGACCACGTCCACGCCTTCGCGGAAACTGGCCGAGCCCAGCAGCACCCCATTGCCGGACTCGCGGAAGCGCTGCAGCAGGGTCGCGCGCGGGGCCTCGCCCTGCACGAACAGCGGCCACGGGGCATCGCGCAGCGCCTCGGCCGCTTCGCGCAGCGCGCGATGCGAAGCGAACAGCAGGAACGCCCGGCCGTGCGAGGCCTCCAGCACCGGCGTCAGCGCGCGGATCAACGCGGTGCCGAAGCCGCGTGCGGCCGGGTCGGGCAGGTCGGTGGGCAGATAGCACAGCGCCTGCCGGGCCCAGTCGAACGGGCTGGGCTGCAGCAGGCTGACCGGATCATCCAGGCCCAGCCGCTGGGAAATGTGCTCGAACCCACCGTCCACGGTCAGCGTGGCCGAGGTGAACACCCAGGCCGCCATCGAGCGCTGCCGGTGCTCGCGCAGCGGGCCGGAGACATCCATCGGCGTGCGCTGGCAGCGGAAGCCACGCGGGGTCAGTTCATACCAGAGTACCTCGGCCGGCGCCGGCGCCTCGTCCGGATCGGTGTCGAAGTCGAGCATCGGTGCGTCGTCGCCGAGCCAGCGCGACAAGCGCGACACCGCTTCCATCGCGCGCGCATGGCAGGCATCCAGGCCGGGCGATGCGTCACGCACGCCCGCCAGCGCATCGCGCAGCTGCACCAGCGTGCTCATCGCCGCGTCGAAGCCATCGCGCACCTGCGGCACGGTCAGCGCACGCCATTGCGTGCCGCGCGGTGGCAGGCCATCCATCGCCACGCGCAGGTCGCGCAGGGTCTGTTCGAGTGCGGCAGCCGGCTCCTGCAACGCGGCCTGTGCACCGGCCACGCTGCGGCTCTCGGCCAGGCAGTCGCGTGCCAGCTCCTGCCACGGGCGCATGCCGAAGCCTTCGCCGAAGAAGTTCGCGGCCAGCTCCGGCAGCTGGTGCGCCTCGTCGATCACGAACGCCTGGGCGCCGGGCAGGATTTCGCCGAAGCCTTCCTGTTTGAGCGCCAGGTCGGCCAGCAGCAGATGATGGTTGACCACCACCACGTCGGCGGCCTGCGCCCGCTGCCGGGCCTGCACGACAAAGCAGTCGTCCCAGAACGGGCACTCGGTGCCGAGGCAGTTGTCGACCGTGGAGGTGACCATCGGATACAGCGGCGAGTCCTCCGGCAGGGCCTCCAGCTCGGCCATGTCGCCGAACTTCGTGCGCCCGGACCAGGCGAGGATGCGCTGGAACTGCGCGACCTGCTCCGGCGAACTGAAGCGCGGTTCGCCGCGCGCCTGCTGCAGCCGATAGCGGCACAGGTAGTTGGCGCGCCCCTTCAACAGGGCGCTGCTGTGTCCTACGCCGAGCGCGGCACGCACGCGCGGCAGATCGCGGTGATACAGCTGGTCCTGCAGCGCGCGGGTACCGGTGGAGATGATGGTCTTGAGCCCGGACAGCAGTGCGGGCACCAGATAGGCATAGGTCTTGCCGGTGCCCGTGCCGGCTTCGGCCAGCAGGACGTCGCGCTGGTCGAACGCTTCGGCGATCGCCGCGGTCAGGCGCAGCTGGGCCGGGCGCGGAACGAAGGCATCGAGCTGGCTGGCGAGCGCCCCGCCCTCACTGAGGGCATCGCGGCTGGCGTGGGCAAGTTGGGACATGACGACAGTGTAGTGCCGGCCGTTGGTCGGCCGGCGCTACATCAATACCGCATGATCCCCGGCACCGTGCAGCCTTCCAGCTGGGCATGCGCCGACGCCGCGTTTTCCTTTTCACCACGGGCCAGACGCGACTGCTCGATGGTCGCCCAATGGCGACGGCACAGCGGGCCGGTCTTCGAGCCCAGTTCGATGGACTTGCGCGCGAATGTCTCCGCTGCCGCCCAGTCGCCCTGCAGCAGCGCGATCTCGGCGCGATCCTGCAGCACCGACGGATCCGAGGCCATGATCGCCAGCGCCTGATCCAGCGCGACCGCGGCGCCGGCCAGATCATTGGCCTGGCGGCGGGCGTGCGCGGCCTGGCGCAGGTCCTCCACTTCGCTGTCGCGCAGCGGCTGCACGGCCAGTTCCTTGTCGTCATTGCCGGCGGCGGCATCCACGGCGGCCAGGCGCTGGGCCGGCGTGGTGGTGTCGACCGGGGCTTTCACGACCGGTGGCGGCGTGACGCAGGCCGCCAGCGCCAGGCACAGCGTGGCAAGCGAAGCGGAACGGATCAGGAATCGGGTGGTCATGCAGGCAGGCCTCGATCAGGGTTGACGCGCGGGGGTGGCGGCCGGTGCATTCTGCGCCGGTTCGGGGGCGGGCTCGGGCTTTTTCTCCAGGCCGAACCAGCTGCGCCAGCCACCGCCTTCACTCTGTTCGCCGCCCTCGCCTTCCGGCAACGCGCTCGGCGCGGTACACGGCACGTAGGCCGGGGTGTAGCCGACCACGAACGGGAAGCGACGCGCGCCCGGGCAGCTTTCATCGGTGGTGGCCGTGCCGCTGGCTTCCACGTACTGCCAGTCCAGGCCCTTGTTGCTCACCTTCAGCGGCGCGCTCGGCAGGCGCTGGAAGATGCCCGACCAGACCCGCATCGAGCCGGTGGCGCCATACAGCCCCGCCTGTTCGTTCTGGTCGTTGCCCATCCAGATCACTGCCAGATGGTCACCGGTGTAGCCGGCGTACCAGCTGTCGCGGCCGTCGTTGGTGGTGCCGGTCTTGCCGGCCGGTTGCAGGCGGCCCAGGCCGTCGGCATTGAGGCGCTGTGCGGTACCACTGGCCACGACCTGCTGCAGGCCGATGCTGATCAGGTTGGCGGCGATCGAGTCGCCTTCCTGCGCCGGCGCCGGCGTCTTGTCATAGCGCTTCATCAGCTTGCCCTGCGGGTCGAGCACGCCGCGCACCGCATGCAGCGGCTGGATTTCGCCACCGGAGGCCAGGAACTGGTACAGCTGGGCCATCGCGTAGGGGCTCTGGTCCGTGGAACCCAGGATCACCGCCGGATTGGGATCGGCCTTGAGACCGGCAAGGACATGGATCAACTGGGTGACCCGCTCCGGACCGACCTGCATCCCGACCCGTACCGTGGCCTGGTTGTAGGAATGGGCCAGCGCATCGATCAGGCGGACGGTGCCGTGGCTGCGGTTGTCCGCATTGCCGGGCGACCACTTCTTGCCGCGGCTCAGCTGCACCGTCACCGGTGAATCGTCGACCCAGCTGGACAGCGAATAGCGGTCCGGCTGCGCCAGCGCCAGCAGGTAGACGAACGGCTTGAGCAGCGAACCGACCGGTCGCTGGGCCTCGATGGCGCGGTTGAAACCGGGTTCGGAGACATCGCGGCTGCCGACCACGGCCAGCACGTCGCCGTTGTGCACGTCGGTCAGCACCAGGCCGGCCTGCAGTGCGGGACGACGCTTGCTCTCCAGCGATTTGATGGTCTTGGTGACCGCGCCTTCGGCATATGCCTGCGCCGACGGCGCCATGCCGGTCATGACGCTCAGGCCCGCGCCCTGCAGCACCGACTCGGGATAATCGTGGCCGAGCTGGCGACGGACCAGATCCACGTACGCCGGGAAGCGGTTGGCCGCGATCAGGCCCGGGGTCTTGGGCACGCCCAGCGGCGCATCGACCGCACGCTTGTACTCGGCATCGTCGATCAGGTTGGCTTCGCGCAGCTTGCCCAGCACGAAGTTGCGCCGGTCCAGCGCGCGTTCGGGATTGCGGCGCGGGTCGTAATAGGACGGCCCCTTGACCAGGCCGATCAGCAGCGCGACGTGCTCGGTATTGAGCGAGGCGAGGTCGCGACCGAACCAGAACTCCGCGCCCGAGGACATGCCGTGGATCGCCTGGCTGCCGCGCTGGCCCAAGTACACCTGGTTGAGGTAGGCCTCCAGAATGGTGCGCTTGTCATAGCGCGCCTCCATGATCAGCGCGTACAGCACTTCGTTGAACTTGCGGGTGACGGTCTGCTCTTTGCCGATCCCGAGCAGGCCGCTGCGGGCCAGCTGCTGGGTCAGGGTCGAGGCGCCCTGGCGGCTCTGGCCACCGGAACGCACGGTCACCCAGATCGCGCGGGCGATGCCGCTCAGATCGATGCCGTGATGGCGGTTGAAGTCCTTGTCCTCCACCGCCTGCAGGCCGGTGACCAGCAGTTCGGGGGTCTCTTCGATCCGGACCAGCCGGCGCTCTTCCTGCTTCTGGCCATACAGCGTGGCGATCCGGGCCGGATCCAGGCGCGCGGCTTTCAGGGCCTTGCGGCTGTCGGGGTCGCGCAGCGAAGCGACCGACCCACCGGACAGGCTCAGCTCGACCCGGCGCGGGGCGACCCGGCCGTCGACGTCGTTGTAGCCGCGGCTGGAGATGACGAAGCGGCCGCCTTCCTGCGAATACGTGGCCGGCGATTTGCCGATCCCGTCATCGCGGTAGGCCGAGGCCGCCAGCTCTGTCTTGAGCGTGGCCG
Source organism: Stenotrophomonas sp. TWI700 (assembly GCF_039673645.1). Lineage (NCBI taxonomy): Bacteria > Pseudomonadati > Pseudomonadota > Gammaproteobacteria > Lysobacterales > Lysobacteraceae > Stenotrophomonas > Stenotrophomonas sp. TWI700. Next base: position 59,251 of record NZ_JBDJMB010000019.1, read on the forward strand.
CATCCATCGCCACCCCGGGCGCCAGCGCCAGCGGGCGCGCATAGACCCGGGTGGGAATCTGCCAGCGCAGCTCGCCGAAGCGCTGGGTGACCTGTTGGTTCAGGTACACCGTATAGGGGATCAGGAAGCCCAGCCCGAGCGCGACAGCTGCCATGCCCCAGGTGATCAACCGGCGCCGCCACAGCGGGCCGCGGCTTTCGGTGTCGTCGTCGAACTCGTCGATGTCGTCGGAATCGTAGCGTCGGGGCACGGGGATGCGAGAATATGAAGTCCGGCGAGTCTAACGCAGCCACCGCGAGCGGCGCGTTCTCCCGGGTTCCCCCGCTTAAGCTGGAGTTGCAACGGGATGTCGATGTCCTTGGCCGATGCTCGCTATTTCCTGAACCGCATGCTCGGCCTGTTCCGTCGCAGTCTGGCCAGCCTGCGTACCCGGGGCTGGCGCGCCACCTGGCAGCGGATCCGGGTCCACACCCAGGCCGTGCCGGCCCCGCGCGGCGCGCCGCTGTACCTGCCCGCGGCCACGCCGTTCGCGCCGTTCACGGTCCCGACCAGCGAGCGCCCGGTGGTCAGCATCGTGATTCCGGTCTACAACCACGCCGCGCACACCCTCGCCTGCCTGCGGGCGCTGGCTGCCCATCCGCCGCAGGTCGACTGCGAGATCCTGGTGGTGGATGACGGCAGCAGCGACGAGACCACGACCTGGATGCCGCGGATCAGCGGCCTGCGCTATGAAGTGCGGGCGGCCAACGGCGGCTTCATCGAGGCCTGCAACGACGGCGTCGCGCGCTCGCGCGGCCAGTATGTGGTGCTGCTCAACAACGACACCGTGCCGCAGCCGGGCTGGCTCGACGCCCTGCTGGCCACCTTCGCACGGGTGCCGCGCGCGGGCCTGGTCGGCGCACAGCTGCTCTATCCCGACGGCCGCCTGCAGGAATCGGGCGGGGTGATCTTCCAGGACGGCAGCGGCTGGAGCTATGGCCGCTTCGAGTCGCCCGAGGATCCCCGCTACAGCGCGCTGCGCGATGCCGACTACTGCTCCGGCGCGGCACTGATGATCCCGCGCGCCCTGTGGGACGAACTCGGCGGCTTCGATCTGCGCTACAAGCCGGCCTACTACGAAGATACCGACCTGGCGTTCGCGGTCCGCGCCAGTGGCCACCGCGTGCTGGTGCAGCCGGCCAGCCGCGTGGTGCATGACGAGGGCACCAGCAACGGCACCGACACCGGTAGCGGGATCAAGGCGTACCAGGTCCGCAACCGCAGCGTGTTCGCGGCGAAATGGGCCGAGGCACTGCAGGCGCACCCCGCGGTGGGCAGCGTGCCCTCGCCGGCGCTGCTGCACCGCGCCCAGCGCCAGGTCCTGATCCTGGATGAGGAAGTGCCGCAGCCGGACCGCGATTCGGCCTCGCTGCGCCAGTACAACCTGATCCGGATGCTGCTCGACGACGGCATCCACGTGGTGTTCGTGCCGACCCGGCGCGAGCATGGCGGCGCGGCGACCGAGGCGCTGCAGGCGCTCGGCGTGGAGGTCTGGTACGCACCCTACCTGGTCGGCGTGGCGCCGTGGCTGCGCGCCAACGGTGCCCGCTTCGACGTGGCGATGATGGTGCGCTACCACGTCGCCCACGAGTGCCTGCCGCTGCTGCGCAGCTTCGCGCCGCAGGCCCGCACCGTGTTCGACACGGTCGACCTGCATTACCTGCGCGAGCGCCGCGGGGCCGAGATCGCCGGCGACGCCGGCCTGCTGCGCAACGCCGAGCGCACCCGTGCGCGCGAGCTGGCGGTGATGGAACAGGTGGATGTGACCGTGCTGGTCAGCGCGGCCGAGCGCGAACAACTGCGTATCGATGCACCGGCCGCCACGGTCGAACTGATTTCCAACCTGCATGAAGTGGCCGGGGCCGGCCCGGACTGGGCCGAGCGTCGCGACCTGGTGTTCGTCGGCGGTTTCCGCCATCCGCCGAACCTGGATGCGATGCAGTGGTTCATCGGCGACGTGTTCGCGCGCATCCGCGCACAGCTGCCCGACATCCGTTTCCACTGCATCGGCGCGGCGGTGCCGGATACGCTGCGCGACCTCGCGGCGACCCAGCCGGGCGTGGAGATCCATGGCTTCGTGCCGGACGTGGTGCCGTACATGGATGGCGTCCGCATCGCGGTGGCACCGCTGCGCTTCGGCGCCGGGGTCAAGGGCAAGGTCAACCTGAGCATGGCGCATGGCCAGCCGGTGGTCGCCACGACCTGCGGCGTGGAAGGCATGCACCTGCGCGATGGCGAGGATGTGCTGGTCGCCGATGATGCCGAGGCGTTCGCGCAGGCCGTGGTCCGGCTCTACCAGGACGAGGCGCTGTGGCGCCGGCTTTCGACCGCCGGTCTGCAGAACATCGTGGACCACTTCTCGCTCGATGCCGCCCGCGCCACCGTGCAGCGGGTGTTCGGGGACTAAGCGCCGGCGCCACCGCCGGCGCTGCGCAGGCGCTCGGCGAACGCCGGCAGCTCGGGCAGGTCCGGCTGCCAACGGCGGGCCTGCAGCAGCGCCTGCTGCGCGAAGGCGATGTCCCCCGAGCCGAGGCGCTCGCTGCCGATGGCCAGCCAGCGCTGTGCCAGCCGACGCCGTGCGGCCGCTTGGCCCGCCTCGTTGTTCGACAGCGTCTGCCAGGCGTCCAGGCAGGCGCCGGCCGCCAGCACACGATTCTCCCGCAGCCGATCCTCGAAGCACTGCCGGCTTGCCGGCAGCAGCCGCCGCGCGGCGGCACGCACCCGCGGATCCTGCGGCGCCACGCCCTGGGCTTCACGCAGGGCGTCGTAGGCACTGCGTCCGGGCGGCTCGAGGAACTGGCCGTCGCCCTCCGCTTCCTCCAGGCGTGCGAGCAGGCGCTGCAGGGTGCGCTCGCGCTGCGCGCGCGGCACCGCCGGGGTCGTCAGTGCCGCCTGGGAACGGCGGGCCTGCTCGATCGCATGCCGCGCCGCCTCCAGCGCACGCGTGGACGCACCCAGTGTTTCAGCCGCCTGCACGGCCTGCGCGGCTTCGTCGAAGCGGAAGTTGCCGGCCAGCCGCGTCGCGCGCGCCAGCTGCGCATCGGCCACCTGCAGCTGGCCACGGCGCGCGGCGGGATCGTCAGGCAACGCCGAGAGCACCGCGGCGAAGGCCTCCGCCGCGACGTCCAGCTTCTGCCGACGCACCGCGGCTTCGCCGTCCCGCTGGCGGCGCTCCAGCGCATTGTTCACCGCCTCCTGGGTGGCGGGCAGATCGACATGCCCGGCATCGAACCCCCGGGCACTGCGCACCAGCTCCGCCGCGCGTGCGACATCGCCGCGATCGGCGGCGGTGCGTGCCTGCTGCAACAGGTCCGAGAGGGCATCCTCGCGCCCTTCCAGCGCGCGGAGCTGGTTGGGCGACAGGGTGAGCACCTGCTGGAACAGTGGCAACGCGCTGTCCGGGCTGCCATCGAGCCGTTGCGCCTGCAGGGCCGCTTCGGCACGGCCGAGCAAGGCACCGATCCCCGCGCGTGCCTGGTCGTGTGCATGCAGCTGCTGCGCCACCGCGTCGGCATCGCGCTGCGGCACCTGCAACGCGCGCGCCAGCGCGAGCGCGGTCGTCGCAGCCGGCACATCGGCACGGTCCAGCGCGTCACGGGCCTGCTGGAGGGCGGCCTGGCCGGTGCGGGCCAGGCCGCTGCGCGCCTGCAGGCGATCGTTGTCCAGCGCCAGCGCTGCCTCGAAGGACTCGCGTGCGCCGCTGCCATCGGCAGCACTCAATCGGCCTGCGGCCAGCGCGCGATCGCCCTGGTCGAGCAGCTGTTCGATCTGCGGCTCGTTCCAGAACCAGTTGGCCACCGGCCGGCGCAGCAATGCCAGGCCGACGAAGAGCAGCACCGCGACCAGCAGTGCCCAGCGCCAGATGCGCCGGGCATGACGCGCCTGCACCCACCACCAGCGGCCCTCGCGGCGCACGCGTCGCAACGCCTCGTGGGCGGCCTCATGCCTGTCATCGTCCCGGCTCATGGCGCGAGCCTAGCGTGGGGCACGTGAGCTCAGCCTAGACGCCGGGCTTCGCTGACGCCGGGCAGCGCATCGAGCTTGCCCAGCAGGGTGGAGAGCTGCCCGTAGTCGCTGACCTTCAAACGCAGGCGCAGGTGCGCACGGCCGCTGTTGCGGACGTTGTCGCTGTGGATGTCCAGCACGTACGCATCTTCCTGCGCGATCAGGTTGGTGATGTCCTTGAGCAGCCAGCGCCGGTCGACCGCATCGACCACCACGTCCACTTCGTAGCCACCACCGGCCTGGCCCCACTCCACCGGCAGGATGCGCTGCGGACTGGCGGCCGCCAGCCGCGCCAGCGCGGCGCAGTCGGTGCGGTGCACGGTCACGCCGCGCGCACGCGTGAGGTAGCCCACGATCGGCTCACCGGCCACCGGCTGGCAGCAGCGCGCCAGCTGCACCAGCAGGTTGCCCACGCCCTGGACGGTGAAGTCGGCACTGCGCACGCTGTCGCGCCGCGCGGTCGGGCGTGGCAGGACCGGCGCCGCCGGCTGGCTGGCGGCGCGCTCGGCCTCCAGCAAGGTGCGGCTGACCTGGTTCGGCCCGGTATCGCCCAGCGCCACCTGGATGTACAGATCATCGACGCTGTCGGCGTGGAACTTCTTCACCGCGATGGCCAGATCCGCGTGCTGCAGGCCGAGGCGCTTGAGTTCGCGCTCCAGCAGCTCGCGGCCGGCCAGTACGTTGCGCGCGCGGTCCAGCTTGTGGAACCAGCCACGCACCTTCTCGCGCGAGCGGTTGCTGGCCAGGAAGCCGCTGGAGGCCAGCAGCCAGTCACGCCGGGGATCAGCTTCCTTGCCGGTCAGGATCTCGACCCGGTCGCCGCTGCGCAGGCGGTAGGTCAGCGGCACGATGCGGCCATTGACCTTCGCGCCACGGCAGCGGTGCCCGACCATGGTGTGCACGTGGTAGGCGAAATCCAGCGGCGTGGCGCCCTGCGGCAGGTCCATCACCTCGTCCTTGGGGCTGAGCGCGTAGACCCGGTCCTCGGTCAGCTCGGCGTCGAGCGCGCCGGCCAGTTCGCCGCCATGCCCTTCCTGGGAGTGCTCCAGCAGCTGGCGCATCCAGGTGATCTTGCGGTCGAAGGCTTTCTCCGCGCCCTTGCTGCCTTCCTTGTAGCGCCAGTGTGCGGCCACGCCGAGCTCGGCCTGGGCGTGCATGTCGTGGGTACGGATCTGCACTTCGATGGTGCGCCCTTCCGGGCCGACCACGGCGGTATGCAGCGAGCGGTAGTCGTTGGCCTTGGGGCGGGCGATGTAATCGTCGAACTCGCTCGGCACCGGGGCCCACAGCGCATGCACCACGCCCAGCGCGGCGTAGCAGGCGGCCACGTCATCGACCATCACGCGCACGGCGCGGATGTCGTAGAGCTGCTCGAACGCCAGCCGCTTCTTCTGCATCTTCCGCCAGATGCTGTAGATGTGCTTCGGGCGACCGCTGACCTCGGCGCGGATGCCCTGGGCCATCAGCTCACGCGACAGCGCTTTCTTGACGCCCTCGACATACCGCTCGCGGGCCAGCCGGGTTTCGTCGACCTCGCGGGCGATGCGGCGGTAGGTGTCCGGTTCCAGGTGGCGGAACGCCAGGTCTTCCAGCTCCCACTTCAACTGCCAGATGCCGAGCCGGTTGGCCAACGGCGCGTGGATGTCGCGGGTGAGCTGGGCGAGTGCGCGCCGCTCTTCCGCGGGCAGCCGATCAGCACCGCGCATGCGCGCCAACTGGCGGGCCAGCAGGATCGGCACCACGCGCAGATCGCGGATGATGGACAGCAGCAGGCGACGCAGGCCTTCGCTGTTGCGCCCGGCCTCGCGCCCGGCGTGCAGCGCCCACACCTGGTCGGCGGCGTCCAGGCCGTCGAGCAGGCCGACCACCACCGGCTTGAGCGCGCCGACCGGCAATTCGTCCAGCCCGGCGCGCAGCCACGGCAGATCGAACAACAGCGTGGCCAGCAATGCCGACTCGTCGGCCGACAGCAACGACAGCGCATCCAGGGTGTCGGCCAGCACCGGCCAGCCCGCACGCATCTCCAGATCGGCCTCGGGCTGTTGCCAGCGCTGCAGCAACGCGTCGCGCAGTTCAGCCGGCAGCGAAGCCACCGAGGGTCGGTTCAACAAGGCATCCAGGCCGGGAGCAGAAGCGCGGTTCACAGCATCGTACAGACAAGACAGAGGCCACCTACACTAGCGCCGCAGCGCCCCCCCGACAATCGCCGCCACCGGCATGTGCACATGCCGGGGCGCTGGCACTACACTGCGGCCATCCCTAGGAGAGACCCTGCCATGCGCTTTTCCCGTCTGCGGTTGTTGGCCTGTGCGGCCGTTCTGATGAGCCTTTCGCTGCCGGCCCTGGCCCAGCGCGTGGTCGATGGCGATCTGCAGCAGCAGATGTCGGCAGCCGAGTTCAAGGCGGCCGGGCTGGAAAAGCTCACGCCGCAGGAACTGGCCCAGCTCAACAACTGGCTGCAGGGCAAGGTGGCCGCACTCGCCGCGACTGCGCGCGAAGAAGCCCGCGAGGAGGGTCGCCAGGAAGTCATCGTGAAGAACCGCGGCTTCCACGATTTCGGCAGCAACGATCCGATCGAAACCAACATCACCGACGAGTTCCGCGGCTTTGCCAAGGGCCGCCGGTATGTACTGGCCAACAAGCAGGAATGGGAACAGACCGACGAGGCGACCTTGAGCGGCGTGCGCAAGACCGCCCCGAAGGTCATCATCAATCCGGGCCTGATCGGCGTCTGGTACATGAAGGTCGACGGCTACAACACCCGCGCCAAGGTCCGCCGCGTCAAGTAATCCCTGCGCCCCGTGCCATATCGGCACGGGGCATTGGCCGGATCAGGCGGCCTGCAGCGCAGCCACGCGCTGGGCCAGTTTCTTGGCCGATATGCCGGTCCTGGCGCCCAGCTCCTGGGCGAACAGCGAGACCCGCAGCTCTTCCAGATCCCAGCGCAGGTCCTGCCACTGCGGCCGCGCGCGCAGTCCGCGCGCCTCCGCCTGCGCCAGGGCATCGACGAACGGACGCAGCTCCAGCATCCGCGCCTGATCGCGCGGCGGATCGCGCTTGGCGCGCTCGGTCCGCAGGATCATCGCGCGCAGATAGCGCGGGTACTGCGCCAGTGCATCGGCCGGTGTCTCACGCAGGAAGCCGGGATGGACCAGGGCGGCAAGCTGCTGCTCCATATCGTCCAGGTTGCCACGCGCCCAGCCCATCAGCGGTGCTTCCAGCTGCGGCTTCAGTTCGGCCACGTGCGCCAGGATGTTCTCGGCCAGCTTCAGGCGCGCCATCGCCTCGCCGAACAACGCCTTTCCCGCCTCCGCACTGCGCTTGGCGAACACGGCCGGATCGCGGATATCGCCCAGGCCCTCGGCCAGCACGGCATTCATCGCCGCATCGACCAGGTCGCCACGCAGGCGCTCCTGCGATTCGATCGCGGCATACAGCAGGCCGGTCTTGGGCGGCACCGGCAACTGCTTGCGCGCCTGCTTGGCCTTGTCGGCCAGCGCGATCTCCAGCAGGCGACGCACGCCGCGCGGATGCTGTTCCAGCGCCTCGTTGCGGTCGGCGAAGATCTTCAACGCGGCGGTTTCGCCCTGGTCCACCAGCGCCGGGTAGGCCGGCACGCCGGCTTCGCCGGGCACCTGCAGCGGGATCGGGCTGGCGGGGAAATCACGCAGTCCCTGCGCCGCCAGCGCGCGCCCGGCGCGTGCGGCAAAGGCATCACCGGCCTTCGCCCCGAAGCGCGCACGCAGCGCGTCCAGATCGCGCGAGGTCGCCGGCACCTTGCCGTCCGCATCGCGCAGGCGCAGGTTCATGCGCAGGTGTGCCTCCAGCGAGGCTTCGTCGAAATCCGTCGCGGCCAGCTTGGCACCGGTGGCGCGCGACAGGAACCGCGCCAGTTCGCCCCGGATGTCATCGGCGGTCGGTTCGGCGAACGCCTCGGCAAATGCACGACCGAAATCCGGTGCCGGCACGTAGTTGCGTCGCATCGCCTTGGGCAGGCTGCGGATCAACGCGGCGGCCTTGTCCGCGACGAAGCCGGGGGCCAGCCACGACAGGCGCGCCGGGTCCAGCGCGTTGAGCAGGTGCAGCGGCACCTCCAATGTCACGCCATCTTCGTCGGCGCCCGGTTCGAAGGTGTAGTGCAGCGGCAGCCGTGCGTCGCCCAGCGGCAGGTACGTGGGATAACGCTCTGCGTCGCTGCCTTCGCCCGGCAGCAGATCGGCCAGCGTCCACGACAAGGCGCGGCGTTTCTCCGGCGCCAGTGCCTTCCACCAGGTATCCAGGCCCATCGCCGAATGGATCTCGGCCGGAATCCGGTCCAGATACCAGCGCGCCTGCCAGCCTTCATCGGCGACGATGCCGGCGCGGCGCAGCTTGGCTTCTTCTTCGCGCGCCTGCTCCAGCACCTTGAGGTTGTCGGCGACGAAGCCGGCGCGGGTGTTGATTTCGCCGGTCACCAAGGCCTGGCGCACGAAGATGTCGTGCGCCTCGCCCGGTGCGATGCGGCCGTAGTGCACCGGCTTCTTCGGTGCCAGCACCAGCCCGAACAGGCTGATCTGCTCCGAGGCCAGCACCTGGCCCTGCGCGCGCGACCAGTGCGGGTCGAAGTGCTTGCGCAGCAGCAGGTGCGGCAGTTCGTTGATCACCCAGTCCGGCTCGATCGCGGCATTGGTCAGGCCCCAGATTTTCTGGGTGTCCAGCAGCGTCGCGGTCAGCAGCCACGGCGGCGGCCGCTTGGCCAGGGTCGAGCCCGGGAACGGCAGGAAACGGCGCTGGCGCGGCGCCAGGAAGTCGCCCTTGTCGCTGCGGTGGCCGATCTGCGTGGGCAGGCCGGCGATCAGCGCGCGGTGCAGGGTCTGGTAGGCGGCGGCGCGCACTTTATCGCTGAAGGCGTTGCGCGCCTCGGTGTCGGCACCCTTGACCGATGCCGGCGTGCTCTCCACGGGCGCCGGCTCGGATTTCCCTTCGCGGGCCAGGCGCGCGGCACGGTGCTGCTGACCGCGCGTCGCCTTGATCTTCGCCTCGTCATCGCGCGCCGGTGCAGGCGCGGACGAACCGGCCAGCAGCGGTGCCAGGGAGGTCTCGGCCGCTTCTTCCGTCCAGCCCAGTTCCTCGCACAGCAGGCGCAGCTGGCGATGCAGTTCGCGCCACTCGCGCATGCGCAGGAAGCCGAGGAAATGCCGCCCGCACCAGTCGCGCAGCTTGGACTGGGTCAGGTCTTCGTGGGCCTGGCGGTAGCCGTCCCACAGGCGCAGCACGCCGACGAACTCCGAGCGGCCATCGGCGAACAGCGCATGCGCGTTGTCGGCGGCGGCGCGCGCTTCCGGCGGGCGCTCGCGCGGGTCCTGGATGCCCAGGAACGAGGCAATCACCAGCATCGGCCGGAGGCAGCCCTGGGCCTGCGCGGCAACCAGCATGCGGGCCAGTTTGACGTCCACCGGCAGGCGCGCCATCTGGCGGCCGATCGGGGTCAGGCGGCGCTCCGCATCCACCGCGCCCAGCTCGCCGAGCTGCTGCCAGCCATCGGCGATGGCGCGCTCATCCGGTGCTTCCAGGAACGGGAAATCCTCGATCCTGCCGAGGCCGAGCTGCAGCATCCGCAGGATCACCCCGGACAGGCTGGAGCGGCGGATTTCCGGATCGGTGAATTCCGGGCGTGACTGGAAATCCGCCTCGGCATACAGCCGGTAGCAGATGCCCTCGGACACACGGCCGCAACGGCCCTTGCGCTGGTTGGCGCTGGCCTGCGAGACCGCTTCGATGTGCAGCCGATCCAGCTTCTGCCGCGGGCTGTACCGCTTGATGCGCGCAAAACCGGGGTCGATCACATAGCGGATGCGCGGCACTGTCAGCGAGGTCTCCGCGACGTTGGTGGCCAGCACGATGCGACGATTGGCACCCGGGTTGAAGACCAGGTCCTGGTCCTTCACCGACAGCCGCGCATACAGCGGCAGCACGTCGGTCCCGCGGTATTTGCGCCGCTCCAGCGACTGGTGCGCATCGCGGATTTCGCGCTCGCCCGGGAAGAACAGCAGGATGTCGCCACGCGGGTCGATGCGGGTGATTTCATCCACCGCCGCGACCACCGCATCATTCACGGTGCGCTCGCCATCGCGGCCGCCCTCGGCCTCGCCACCGCCCTCGCCTTCCAGCGGGCGGTAACGCACCTCCACCGGGAAGGTGCGGCCTTCGACGCTGATCACCGGCGCATCGTCGAAATGCTGGGCGAAGCGCGAGGTGTCGATGGTCGCCGAGGTGACGATCAGCTTCAGGTCCGGGCGCTTCTTCAGCAGCTGCTTGAGATAGCCGAGCAGGAAATCGATGTTGAGGCTGCGTTCGTGCGCCTCGTCGACGATGATCGTGTCGTAGCTGGACAGCCAGCGATCACTGCTGATCTCGGCCAGCAGGATGCCGTCGGTCATGAACTTGATGCGGGTATCGTCACCGACGCGATCGGTGAAGCGCACCTGGTAGCCGACCGTGGTCCCGAGTTCGGACTGCAGCTCCTGCGCGACGCGGGTCGCCACCGCACGTGCGGCAATCCGTCGCGGCTGGGTGCAGCCGATCATGCCGGCCGTGCCGCGGCCCGCGGCCAGGCACAGTTTGGGCAGCTGGGTGGTCTTGCCCGAGCCGGTCTCACCGGCGATCACCACGACCTGATGGTCGCGGATCAGCGCGGTGATGGCCTCGGCTTCACGCGCAATCGGCAGTTGCTCGTCCAGAGTGATGGCCGGCTGATTCAGCGCGCGCGCTTCGCGGCGCTGCACGGACGCCCGCAAGGCCTGCTCGAACGCCGCCGCCAGACCCGCATCCGCCGGTTTGGCCCGCCAACGCGAGAGCATCCCCAGCAAACGACCGCGGTCGCGGCTCATGGCCCCGTTGATCGCGGCCTGCTGCTGGGCCAGGCGTGCTGCTTGTGGTTTTTCGATAGCGCTCATCAATCGATTCGTTTAGAACTTTTGTTTACTACTGAAAGGGTAGTCTGATCTATTGTGAAGGCCATCCGATTCATCCCATCCATAAGGAGTTCTCCCATGGCGAAGACGACCAAGACCCCGGCAAAGACCAAGACGGCCAAGCAGAAGCTCGGCGCGGCGGCCCCATCGGCCCCGAACATCGATATCGGGATCAAGGAGGGCGATCGCAAGAAGATCGCCGATGGACTGTCGGCGTTCCAGGCAGATGCGTTCACGCTCTACCTGAAGACCCACAACTTCCATTGGAACGTGACCGGGTCGATGTTCAACTCGCTGCACACCATGTTCGAGACCCAGTACACCGAACAGTGGGCGGCCCTGGATGACGTGGCTGAACGCATCCGTGCACTGGGCTTCAACGCCCCGGGCTCCTACCGCGAGTTCGCGGCCCTGACCTCGATCGCCGAGGAGCCGGGCCTGACCGACAGCGCGGACTGGCGTGAAATGGTACGCCAGTTGGTCACCGCCAACGAGGCGGTGTGCCGCACGGCGCGCAAAGTGCTGGACGTGGCCGACGATGCGGACGACGCACCGACCGAGGATCTGATGACCCAGCGCCTGCAGACCCACGAAAAATATGCCTGGATGCTGCGTTCGCTGCTGCAGTAAGGGTTTGTTTTTTGGCGGGCTTTGCTGACTGAAAGCAACGTCAAAGGCGAAGTCAAAGGCGACGGCAAAGGCATTGGCTGCCGGGGTCTGCGTGTTGGCGAGCGGGGGCCAGGCCCTGCCGGGACGCGCCGTAAACCCATCCATGGGGGCTCGTGGGCGCCTTGCTCGTTTGTGCAATCCTGCACAAACGGCAAGACCGGGGTTGGGCGTCCTGCCCAACCCGTCCGGCGCATGCGCCGGACCCTTGCCGCCCTGACGGTCCCCTCAGGGGCTGGCCCCCAATCGCCAGACAGATCTGGATGGACGGTTGGGCAAGCCGGAGCGACTGCCGCAGGCCGTAGCCAATGGACAACTGCGGCAAGAACGCACCACCACAGGCGCCGATTGGCGCCTGTCTGCGTTTGAGTGGTTCTTGACCGGCTCTTGAGCGGCTCTTGAATGGCTCTTGGCTGGCTCTCCTTTGAGCACCAGCCAAGTGTCGACGGGGCGGGGGGGGGGGGGGGGGGGGGGGGGGGGGGGGGGGGGGGGAGGGGTGGGGATTCCGGACCCCCGGAGGAGCGGACGGGGGG
>NZ_JBDJMB010000020.1:0-71125 GCF_039673645.1 Stenotrophomonas sp. TWI700
GGATGCGAAGGAGCCGGCCAGCGGCCGGCTCTACCGGGTCACGCGCGCGTCTGGCCTTCGCCGCGGACGACGAAGCGCTCCACGGTCAGCGCTTCCAGGCCCATCGGGCCATAGGCGTGCAACCGGGTGGTCGAGATGCCGATCTCCGCACCCAAGCCGAGCTCGCCACCATCAGAGAAACGCGAGGACGCGTTGACCATGACAACGGCGGAACGCAGCGCGTGCACGAAGCGCTCGGCAGCCTCCGCATCCTCGGTAGCGATCACTTCGGTATGGTCCGAGCTGTACTGCTGGATATGCGCCAGTGCCTGATCGAGATCCTTCACCACGCGCACTGCGATGATCAGATCCAGGTACTCGGCAGCGTAATCATCATCACTGGCCGGCCCGGCGTCGGGTAACCACTGCCGTGCCACCGCGTCGGCACGGACCTGCACGCCCTGCCCGGCCAGTGCCTGCGCCACCAACGGCAGGAAGGTCGGCGCGATGTCGGCATGCACCAGCAGCGTCTCCAGCGAATTGCAGGCCGAGGGGCGGCTGCACTTGCCATCGACCAGCAGGCCCAGTGCACGCGCCGGATCGGCGGCACGGTCCACGTAGAGATGGCAGACGCCTTTGTAATGCTTGATCACCGGCACCCGCGCGTGCTCGGCCACGAACCGGATCAGGCCTTCCCCGCCACGCGGAATCGCCAGGTCGATCAGGTCGTTGAGCTGCAGCAGGGCCAGCATGGTCTCGCGGCGCAGGTCCTCGACCAGGGTCAGCGCGGCATCGGCGACACCGGCCTCGCGCAGCGCCCGCTTGAGCGACGCCGCGATCGCGGTGTTGGAGTGGATCGCCTCCGAACCACCGCGCAGGATCACGCCGTTGCCGGCCTTGATGCACAGCGCCGCCGCATCGGCGGTCACGTTCGGGCGCGCTTCGTAGATCATCGCGATCACACCCAGCGGCACGCGCACCTTCTGCACGCGGATGCCATTCGGGCGCACGTCGTCGCGGGTGACCTGCCCGACCGGATCGGGCAACGCGGCCACCTCGCGCAACGCGGCGGCGATGCCGGCCAGCCGCTGCGGGTTCAGGGCCAGGCGGTCCAGCATCGCGGTGCCGACGCCCTTCTCCGTGGCTGCGGCGAGATCGCGCGCGTTGGCGGCGAGAATCAGATCGGTATCCGCGTCCAGTGCGGCAGCCATCGCCTCCAGCAGAGCGGCCTTGGCGGCGGAGGACAGCTGGGCGAGTTGCCGGGCCGCCTCGCGGCAGGCCAGCGCCTGGGTGCGGATGTCGGTAGTGGAGCTGGCGACCATCTCAATATCCTCGGAAAAACACGGTAGAACCACGCCATGCGTGGCTGGGGGATGTCGAACGGGCCCAGGTTGCGCAGCCACGCATGGCGTGGCTCTCCCGTGGATGTTCTTACGCGTTACAGCACCACCAGATCGTCGCGGTGGATCACGTTGCCACCGTAGTTGTAGCCGAGCACGCTTTCGATGTCGCGCGAGTGGCGCCCGGCGACGCGGCGGATGTCGCTGGCCGAGTACTGGCTGACGCCACGGGCCAGGCACACCTCGCCGGCCTCGGTGCGGTGCCGGATCTCGATCATGTCGCCACGGCGGAAGTCACCCTCCGCACCGACCACGCCGCCCGGCAGCAGCGAGGCGCCCTTGCCGCGCAGCGCATCGGCGGCGCCAGCGTCGACCAGGATCGCGCCCGGCTCCAGCGGTGCGTGGCGCAGCCAGTACTTGCGTGCCGCCACGCGGGTCTGCGCGGCATGGATGCGGGTGCCGAACAGGCGGCCCTGGCTGAGTGCGCGCACCACCTCGGCGCTGCGCCCGTTGAACAGGCAAGTCTCGATGCCAACGCGGCCCGCCTTGGCCGCGGCCTCCAGCTTGGTATGCATGCCGCCGGTGCCGGCGCCGCTGCCGGCACCCCCGGCCATCGCCAGGACATCGACGGTCAGCTCAGGCACATCGTGGATCGGCCGCGCCTGCGGATCGCGGCGCGGATCGGCGCTGTACAGGCCGTCGATATCGGTGGCGATGAACAGGACATCGGCGTCGATCAGCGCAGCAACGGTGGCCGCCAGATTGTCGTTGTCGCCCAGCTTGAGCTCATCCACCGAGACCGTGTCGTTCTCGTTGACCACCGGCAGCGCGCCCAGCCGCAGCAGCTCATTGAGCGTGGCGCGGGCATTGAGGTAGCGGCGGCGGTTGCGCAGGTCATCATGGGTCAGCAATACCTGCGCCACCGGACGTTCGAAGAAGCGCTGCCACAGCCCGATCAGCTGCGCCTGGCCCAGCGCCGCGAGCGCCTGCCGTGCCGCCATCGCCGCCCCGGCTTCCAGCGCGCGGGGCACGATCGCCCGACCGGCCGCGACGGCACCGGAGGACACGATCACCACCTCGCGACCGGCCAGCACATTGGCCGAGACGAACTGGGCCAGGCCCAGTGCGTGGCGCGGCGAGAGGCCGCCGCCATCGGCCGCCAGCAGGCTGCTGCCGACCTTGAGCACGGCACGTTTCCACTGCGGAACGGCTTGTTCGGTGAACGGCGAAGGCACGGGCTGGTTCATGTGATCGGCGCGCTCAGCGCGTGCTCCATTCGTGGATGCGGGCGGTGGCACTGCCTTGCACCAGCAGCGGATCGGTGTCGACCAGCGCCTGCGCGGCGGCCAGGTCGGCGATGTCCTGCAGCACGTACGCGCCGCCACTCTTGTCGGTGAAGCCACCGGTCAGCAGCAGCTGCCCGCGGGCCCGCACCTCATCGAGGAAGCGCACGTGCTCGGCACCGACCTCATCGCGGAAGTCCGGCGTGCGGGTGACCATCACCAGGTAACAGGTTTTCATGTGAGTCCCTTTCGCGGGCAGTGCCCGGCAAGACGTTACAAAAACGGCGACCTTGCGGCCGCCGTCGTGATTACACCAATGCGGCCCAGCGGGCGCGCAGCGCATCCAGCCGCAGGTCGGCCGCCGCGCCGGGCGACACGCGCGCGGCCAGGCTGCCTTCGGGGGTACGCCCCTGCCCGGCCGTATCCGCCGCGGCGGCGGCGGCCTTGTAGGCCTCGCGGAACGGCACGCCGGCCACCGCCGCTTCCACGGCGACATCGGTGGCATACATGCCCGAGTCGATCGCCGCACGCAGCTTGTCGTCGCGCCATTCCAGGTTGGCCAGCAGCGCCGGCAGCAGTTCCAGCGCGGCCAGGCCACGGCCGAAGCCGTGGAAGATCGCGCCCTTGCTGCTCTGCAGATCACGGTGGTAGCCCGACGGCAGCGACAGCAGCTGCTCGATTTCGGTCCGTGCCGCGGCCACGCTGGCGTGGGTAGCGCGCATCAACTCGATCACATCCGGGTTGCGCTTGTTCGGCATGATCGAACTGCCGGTGGTGTACTGCGCCGGCAGCGCGACGAAGCCGAACTCGCCGCTGGTGAACAGCGACAGGTCCCAGGCGATGCGACGCAGATCCAGGGTGGCACCGCCAAGCGCCTCCAGTGCGGCCAGCTCGAACTTGCCGCGCGACAGCTGCGCGTAGATCGGCGAGATCTGCATCCGTGCGAAACCGAGCGCCTCGGTGGTGTGCGCGCGGTCCAGCGGCAGGTTCACGCCGTAGCCGGCGGCCGTGCCGAGCGGATTGGCGTCGACCAGATTGAAGGTGTCGTGCGCGCGGATCGCATTGTCGATGAAGGCCTCGGCCCAGCCGGCCCACCACATGCCCGCCGAGGACACCACGGCGCGCTGGATGTGCGTATAGCCCGGCACCGGCAGGTCCTTCTCGGCTTCGGCACGGTCGAGCGCGACCTTGGCGATCTCGCGGCTCAGCTCGGCCACGCGCAGCAGCTTGTCCTTCAACCACAGCCGGGTCGCGACCAGGATCTGGTCGTTGCGGCTGCGGCCGGTGTGGATCTTGCGGCCGGCATCGCCGAGGCGCTCGGTCAGGCGCGCTTCGATCGCCGAGTGGCAATCCTCGAAGCGCTCATCCAGCACGAACGCGCCGCTGCGGAAATCCTCTGCAAGCACATCCAGCTCGCGCTGCAGCCCGACGCGCTCGTCGTTGCCGAGGATGCCGATGTTCTCCAGGCCCTGCGCGTGCGCCTTGCTGGCCGCCACGTCGTACAGGAAGAACTCGCGGTCCAGGATCACATCATCGCCGGCCAGGAAGGTCTGGATCTTGGCGTCTACCGCGACGCCGGGCTTCTGCCACAGAAGGTCTGCCATGTCTTGCTCCGTAGGCGGATTCGCTCCGCCGGGTTGTCAGGGCGCGCGCAGGGGCCGCGCAGCGCCGTGGGGATTCAGTGCGGGATCGAGGCCAGTTCGTCCAGGCCCAGCGCCAGGTTGAGGTTCTGCATCGCCTGCGTCGCCGCGCCCTTGAGCAGGTTGTCCAGGGTCGCCACGACCACCACGCGCTTGCCGCCCGGGGCCACGTCGAAGCCGCCGATCTGCACGCCATGCCGTCCGGCGATCTGACTGACCCACGGCGATTCGTCGAGCACCTCGATCAGCGCCTCGTCGGCGTAGTACTTCTGGTACAGCGCGATCACGTCCTCACGCTTGACCACCGTGTTGAGCCACAGGTTCACCGTCATCGTGATGCCGCGGAAGTGCGGCGCCACATGCGGCATGAACTCGACCGGCACGCGCAGATGCGCAGTGACTTCGCGCTCGTGCACATGGTTGGTCAGCGCATACGGCATCAGGTTGTCGCGCAGCAGCTCGGGGTTGTTCTTGTCCGAGGGCGTGGTGCCGGCGCCGGAGTAACCGGAAACACCGAAGCACTGCGGCGGGCCGGCCAGCTGCTGCAGCAGCGGGCTGATCGCCAGCTGCATCGCGGTGGCGTAGCAGCCGGGATTGCTGATGTGCTTCTGGCCCAGGTAATCGCCGCGGGTCAGTTCAGGCAGGCCGTAGTACCAGCTCGGCTCGAAGCGGTGATCGGCCGACAGGTCGACGATCACCGTCTCCGGCTTCGCCGCGTCCAGCGCGGCGACGAACGGTGCGGACAGGCCGTTGGGCAGCGCCAGGATCACCGCATCCACGCCCTTGGCGGCGACGGCGTCGGCATCCAGGTTTTCGAACTGCAGTTCACCCTGCCAGTCGCTGTGGTGGTCGCTGACGCGCTGGCCGGCCAGTTCGCGCGAAGAGACGAAGCCCAACTGCAGGTGGGGGTGGGCGGCAATCAACTTGATCAGCTCCGCGCCGGTATGGCCGCGGGCGCCGACAATGCCGACGGTGAAGGTCGTGGTGCTCATGCGTGTGCGTCCAGGCGGTGCTGCAGGTGGCGTTTCACCCCCTGCCATTCCGCATCGATGATGGAGAAGATGACGGTGTCGCGCGGGGTGCCGTCCGGGTGGCGCTTGTGGTTGCGCAGCACGCCGTCCTGCTTGGCGCCCAGGCGCGCGATCGCGGTGCGCGAGGTGAAGTTGAACCAGCTGGTCTCGAACACCACGCTCAGGCATTCCAGCCGCTCGAAGGCATGGGTGAGCAGCATCAGCTTGGTTTCGGTGTTGATCCCGGTGCGCTGGGCGGCCTCGCCGTACCAGGTGTAGCCGATGCTCAGGCGCGGCACCTCGGCTTCCAGGCTGTAATAGCGCGTGGTCCCGACGACCTCATCGGCCTCGTTGAGGACCGCGAACGGCAGCACCTTGCCCTCGGCCTGCGCCTGCAGCGCGGCCTGGACGTAGGCGGTCATGGTCTTCGCGCTGGGCACCTGGGTGTACCAGAGCCTGGACAAGGTGCCATCCCCCAGTGCACCGCGCAGGCCATCGATATGCGCCATCTGCAGCGGCTCCAGCCGGGCATGCGTGCCGGCCAGTGTGGGGACCTTGGTCCAATCGGCAAGATTCATCGGGTTCAGCCCTCCAGGCTGGGGGTGCGTGCGGCGCAATGCTCGACGTACGCTTTGATGCGGTCGAAGTCGTCGGCGCCGAACCAGAACACCTTCCAGTGGCCCTGCTTGTAGCAGCCATCGGATTCGGCGTAGTAGAAGTGGTTGATCGGGTTGCCATTGCGCGAACGCCAGAACAGCTGCGGGGTTTCATCCAGCATCACGTTCCAGACCGCACGGCCCAGGCCTTCGCCCTGCGCGTCGTCGAGCACGGCGAACTTGTCCAGGTATACGCCTTCGGCTTCGTCGGTGAGGATCACCGCGGCGCGGTAATTCTCGCTCACGTAGGCGCGCAGCAGCTTGGTTTTCTGGAAGTAGTCCGGCACCAGGGTACGGCCGAAGCTGGATTCGATCAGCTGCTTCAGGCGCGGCAGATCGAGTTCGTCCCACGCGGTGGCGCGCAGCACTTTCTCGCCCTTGCGCACCAGCGTGCCGGAACCCTTGTGGGTGAACAGTTCCTTGGCCAGGTCAGCCGGCCGGGTGATCGATACCGAGGACTCCAGCGGCAGCCGATCCAGCAGGTCCTTGATCTGTTCGATCTTGACCCGCATGCCACCGTGGATCCACGGCTGCTGCATCAGCTGGTCGTACTCGGTGGACAGGTTGATCGAATCGATCACCTTGCCTTCTTCATCGAGCAGGCCGCCGGTGCCGGTCAGGAAGATGATCTTGTAAGGCTGCAGTTCCTGCACCAGCTCGTTGGCGGCGAAATCGGCGTTGACGTTGAGGATCTGCCCGCAACGGGTTTCGCCCAGGCTGGTGATCACCGGGATCGAGCCGGCGCGCAGGCTGGCTTCGATCGGGGCCAGATTGACCTTCTTGACCTCACCGACCAGGCCGTAGGTGTCCTGGTCCAGATACTCGGCTTCGAACACGCCGCCGGTGATCGAGGTCGCGCGCGCACCGTTCTGCTGCAGCGCTTCGACCAGTTGCAGGTTGGAGGCCTGGAACACCCGGCGCACGATCGCCAGGCCTTCGGCCGAGGTCACGCGCAGGCCGTTGACGGTCTGCTTCTCGATGCCGGCCGCCGACAGTTCGGCGTCCAGCTGCGGGCCGGCACCATGCAGCACGATCGGGGTCAGGCCGACTTCCTGCAGGAACGACAGCGAAGAGGTCAGCGCATCGAGGTCATCGCGCAGCACCGCGCCGCCGACCTTGACCACGGCGAAGCGTTTGGCGTCCAGCTGCGAGAAACGCTTGAGGTACTGGCTGATCTCCTTCGCGCTGGCCATGCTCGAGAGCAGGCGCACGATGGTCTGACGGGTCTGGCGGTGGGGCTGGGAAGAAGGCATTTCGATATCGTCGCAGGCGGCCGGGGCCGCGATGGAGGTTCCGTCAGTGGGGAGCCACGACGGCATCATTGGATCACGCGCCGCGCGCGATGATGCGGTGCACGGACGCGGTGTAACGCTGCAGCTGCTCCAGCGTCACGAACTCATCGGCGGTGTGGGCCTGGGCGATGTCGCCCGGACCGTACACCAGGGTGGTGTAACCCCCGGCCGAGAACAGCGAGGCCTCGGTCCAGAAATCCACCGCGTTGCCGATCGGGATATCCAGGGCATCGGCCACGTCACGCGCCAGCAGGCGGCGGTTCTCGGCCTCGGCGATGTCGCCGGCCGGGAAGCTCGGCCCGCGGAAGGTCTCGGTGAACACCGCGGCCTCCGGTTCGGCGAAGCTGGAAAACGTGGCCAGCAGCGCATCGATGTCCATCGACGGCAGCGGACGGAAGCCGAAACGCACTTCGGCAGCGGGCGCGATCATGTTGGCCTTGATCCCGCCTTCCACCCGCCCGATGTTGAAGCGCAGGCCGGTCAGCCCGCCAAAGCGCGCATGGGCCAGGGTGTCCACATGGTCCAGCGCGCGGTTGCCCCAGCGCATGGCCTGGTGCAACGCGCTGGCGGCCGCATCCTGCTTGCCCGAGGCATGCCCGGCGCGGCCCTTGAACTGCATCAGCACCGAGCTGATACCACGGTGTGCGAGCACCGCTTCGCTCATCGTCGGCTCGGCCACCAGCACCGCTTCATACGGAATGCCACGGGCGAGGAAGGCGGCGATGCAACGCGGATCGTTGGCCTCCTCGTCGCTGGAGAACAGGAACGCGGCGTCTCCATCGCTGGCGTTCGCAGCCGCCACCAGGGCCGCCGCGGCGCCCTTGATGTCGCACACGCCCAGGCCGATCACGCGATCGTCCGTGCGCCGCATCAGGTGCGGATCGGCCGTCCAATGCGGCGAGTCCGGCACGGTATCCAGGTGCACGTTGAACAGGTACTTCGGCGTGCCACGCACCGCATACAGGCTGACGGCACCGTCGCCATGGTCGATCACCTCCACGTTGAACCCGGGCAGGTTCGCGCGCAGGTAATCGAAGATGCCGCCGGTGGTGATCGCACGCGGCGGATTGCGCGTGTCGAAGGACACGAGCTGCTGCAGGTGATCGAGTGTCTGTTCAAGCATGAATCGAGGATCCTTCAAAGCGGCATCTACCCGGCTGGAGGAAAGCCCCCTTGTTGTTCAAGGGGGCGCGCCAACGGCGCAGGGATAAGGTGGAATGCGCGGGCAAGTCAATCGCGGTTAACCGCGATTGACTTGCGCGTACAAGGTCGAGCTCATGCCGAACAGCTTGATGAAGCCTTCCGCTTCCTCCACGCCCCAGTCGGCCGACTGTGCATAGGTGGCGCCCTTGGTGTTGAGCAAGTGCGGCGACTTCACCGCCACCGCATCGACACGACCACCACGGGTCTCCAGCACCACTTCACCGTTGACCTTCGCCTGCGAGGACTTCAGGAAAGCCTCGATGTCGGTCTTCAGCGGGTCGTGGTAGAAGCCTTCGTACACCAGCTCCACCCACTTGCGCGCCACGTCCGGCTTGAAGCGGTTCTGCTGCTTGGTCAGCACCGCATCTTCCAGCGCGCGGTGCGCGGCCAGCAGCGAGACCAGGCCCGGCGCTTCGAACACGATGCGGCCCTTCAGGCCGATCACGGTGTCACCGGTGTAGACGCCACGGCCGACGCCGTACGCGGCGAACAGCTTGTTGAGCCTGGCCAGGATCTGCTCCCCGGGCAGCGCCTTGCCGTCCAGTTCGACGGCTTCGCCTTCGACGAACTTCAGGGTCACGGTCAGCGGCTCGACCGGCCATTCGCTGCGCGGGGCGCACCAGCCGCGGGCACCCTCGCCCGGCGCTTCCCAACGGTCGATCTCGCCGCCGGACATGGTCAGGCCGAGCAGGTTCTCGTTGATGGTGTAGGCCTGCTGCTTGGCGCGCACGCCGAAGCCGCGCTCTTCCAGGTACTTCTGTTCGTAGGCGCGGGTCTGGGTGTGTTCCTTCTGGATTTCGCGGATCGGCGCGACGATCTGGTAATCACCCAGTGCCTTCACGGCCAGATCGAAACGGACCTGGTCGTTGCCCATGCCGGTGCAGCCGTGGGCGATGATGTTGGTGCCCAGTTCGGCGGCGCGCTTGAGCGCGGCATCCACGATCAGGTAACGGTCGGACACCAGCAGCGGGTACTGGCCCTGGTAGCCTTCGCCGGCCCACACGAACGGCTTGACGAAGCCACTCCAGATCGCCGGGCCACCATCGACGGTGACGTGGCTGGTGACACCCAGCTCGGCGGCACGCTTCTCGATGAAATCGCGCTCTTCGTCATCCACGCCGCCGGTATCGGCGAACACGGTGTGCACGTTGTAACCGCGCTCCTGCAGGTAGGGCACGCAGAAGCTGGTGTCGAGTCCGCCGGAGAAGGCCAGGACGATGTCTTTCTTGCTCATGGGGGTCAGGTCCAAGTGGAATGCAATGTGGAATGCGTTTTTCGGGGCGGGTAGAGCCACGCCATGCGTGGCTGCTCCCGGGTGGGCGCCGCGAAGCCACGCATGGCGTGGCTCTACGGCCGCCGTGCTGCTTATCGTCCTGCCAGCGCCGACATGATCGCCTTCTGCACATGCAGGCGGTTTTCGGCTTCGTTGATCGCGATGCACTGCGCCGAATCCATCACGCCGTCGGTCGCCTTCACGTTGCGGCGCAGCGGCAGGCAGTGGCTGAAGACGCCGTTGTTGGTCATCGCCATCTTGGCCTCGTCGACGATGAAGTGCTTGTACTGGTCGCGGATCGGCTTTTCCGGTTCCCAGTTGCCGAAGAACGGCAGCGCGCCCCAGCTCTTGGCGTACACCACGTCCGCGCCGGCGTAGGCGCTGGCGATGTCATGGCTGACCTGCAGCGAACCGCCGCTCTCGGCGACGTTCTGCTCGGCCCAGCCCATGTAGCGCTCGTCCAGGATGTAATCCGGGGTCGGGCACAGCAGGGTCACGTCCATGCCCATGCGGGTGGCGATGGTCAGCGCCGAGTTGGCCACCGCGGTGTTGAGCGGCTTGGGGTGGTAGGTCCAGGTCAGCACATACTTCTTGCCGCGCAGGTCCTGGGTACCGAAGTGTTCCTGCAGCGCCATCACGTGGGCCAGTTCCTGGCACGGGTGGGTGATGGTTTCCATGTTGATCACCGGCACCGGCGAGTACCTGGCGAAGCTCTTGAGCACTTCGTCCTCGCGGTCCTTGGTCCAGTCGATGAACTTCGGGAAGGCGCGCACGCCGATCAGGTCGACGTAACGACCCAGCACCCGGGCCACTTCGGCGATGTGCTCCTCGGTGTCCCCGTCCATCACCGAGCCCAGGTTGAACTCGATCGGCCAGGCGTCTTTGCCCGGCTGCAGCACGATCGCATGGCCGCCCAGCTGGAACGCGCCCAGCTCGAAGCTGGTGCGGGTCCGCATGGAGGGATTGAAGAACACCAGGGCAATCGACTTGCCCTTGAGCTCGTCGCCCAGCTTGTTGCGCTTGAACAGCGCGGCCTGGGTCAGCAGGGCATCCAGGTCGGTGCGGCTCCAGTCCTGGGTGTTCAGGAAGTGCTTCAGGGACATCGATCGATCCTTTGCGGCTGGTTTTCCACCGTTTCCGGCGGAGGTTGGGGGCGCCGGGGCGCGTTCAGGGCTCAACAAACGTACAGATGAAACTTTTCAAGCAAACTTTTTACCGACGCAGAAACGAAAAAACCCAGCGCGGGGGCTGGGTTTTCCGAACAGACAGCACGAAGCTCCGGTTACCCAGCGAAAATGTGGGGTTCCGGTCGGCGGGCACGCGACGTCATGCCCGTAGCCATACGGGCGGCGCTGGTGTCGTGCTGGAAGTCGGTGAGTTTCATGGCCGCCCATCTTTGCATGCACCCGGAGTGCGTGCAAGGCCTGAATGACAATTCAGGTTGAAGGCATCCACGCCCGGGGCGATGCCGGGGGTCACGGGTTGGCGCCGCCGGCCTGCTCGTTGCCCACCCAGGGGGTGATCGACACCCGGATCTTGAGCCGGTTGCCCGGATCTTCGGGCAGGCGGGAGCGGTACTTGGTGCCCTTGTAGACGTAGTCCACGTCGTAGGCGATCGGCCGGCGGAACTCGCGGCCGACCGGGATGATCTTGCAGTCACGTGTCAGCAGCGGCCCGGTATTGGCCGGGGCAGTCTCGACGACCACGGTCTCGGAATAGCCGCTCTCGTCGGTGCTGCCGTCTTCACGACGGAAGATCGAGCGCACCGAGTCCATGAAGCGACCGAACCGGCTCTTGTCTTCCTGCGGTTCCTCACCGGTGACGTTGACCGGGGCCAGCGTGCGGGTCGAGATCGGCACGCAGTGTTCTTCGGTGCGGGTGGCGCGCAGGGTCTGGAACACCGGCTCGACGTTGAGCACCTGGGCGTAGTCGAACTTGACGTTCTCCACGATCACCACCCGGTTGCGCACCTCACCGTCCTGGGCGCACGCCCCGAAGGCGGCACTTCCGAGCAGGCAGACCAGCGTCAACAACGAAGCGGATTTCATTGGCAACAAGGAAGAGGACAAGGGGGATAGTTTAGGCAGTGCCAGGCACAAGGGGCTGAACATTACCCTTCCGTGGCGTTTATGCCCATAGGCCGGACCCGCGCGTGGCCCTGGAACCCGCGCCCACGGGCCGGATCGGCTGAAGCCTTCAGCGATCCCGCCGGCCGGCCCCGCCGCTCACCTGCCCTGCCCCGCATCCCCCCAAAGCCCCCGACACGTTCTAAAATCGACCGCTTACCCCCGCTCCCGACCCTCATGACCCTGCGCCTGCACAACAACCTGACACGCCAGCTCGAACCGTTCACCCCGCTCGATCCGACCTGTCCGACCCTGTATGTGTGTGGCCCCACGGTCTACAACTACGTCCACATCGGCAATGCCCGTGGCCCGGTGGTGTTCGGAGTGCTGGCCGATCTGCTGCGGCGCCGCTTCGGTGGCCTGCGCTATGCCCGCAACATCACCGACGTGGATGACAAGATCAACACGGCCGCGCGCGAGCAAAGCGTGCCGATCAGCACGATCACCGACCGCTTCGCCGCCGCCTACCGCGAGGACATGGCGG
Source organism: Stenotrophomonas sp. TWI700 (assembly GCF_039673645.1). Classification (NCBI taxonomy): domain Bacteria; kingdom Pseudomonadati; phylum Pseudomonadota; class Gammaproteobacteria; order Lysobacterales; family Lysobacteraceae; genus Stenotrophomonas; species Stenotrophomonas sp. TWI700. The sequence continues at coordinate 12,287 of NZ_JBDJMB010000020.1, forward strand.
CGCTGGGCGTGGTCCCGCCGGACATCGAGCCGGAAGCCACCGCGCACATCCCGCAGATCGTCACGATGATCGAGCAGTTGATCGCCAACGGGCACGCCTACGCGGCCGAGGGCCATGTGCTGTTCGCGGTCGGCTCCTACGCCGACTACGGCAAGCTCTCGCGCCGCGACCCGGACGAGATGCTGGCCGGTGCCCGCGTGGACGTGGCCCCGTACAAGCGCGACCCGGGTGACTTCGTGCTGTGGAAGCCCTCCAGCGACGACCTGCCCGGCTGGGCATCGCCCTGGGGCCGCGGCCGCCCGGGCTGGCACATCGAGTGCTCGGCGATGGCCGCCGCCCACCTGGGCCCGACCATCGACATCCATGCCGGCGGCGTGGACCTGCAGTTCCCGCACCACGAGAACGAGATCGCGCAGAGCGAGTGCGCGCACGGCGGGCAGACCTTCGCCCGGTTCTGGCTGCACAACGGCATGCTCAACTTCGGCGGCGCCAAGATGAGCAAGTCGATCGGCAACATCGAGCGGGTGCACGACCTGGTCCGCCAGCATGCCCCGGAGGCCCTGCGCTACGCGCTGCTGTCGGCCCACTACCGGCAGCCGCTGGACTGGTCCGATGCGCTGATCGAGCAGTCGGTGCGCACCCTGGACCGGCTGTACGGCACCCTGCGCGACCTGGTCGACGTGGACGCCACGGCGGTGATCCCGGCCGAGATCGAGGCCGCGCTGGATGACGACCTCAACACGCCGCAGGCGCTGGCCGAACTGGCCCGCATCGCCGGCGAGGCGCGCAAGGCCGTCGACGCGGACAAGGCGCACTGGAAGTCCACCCTCCTCGGCGCCGGCCTGGCACTGGGCCTGCTGCAGCAGGATCCTGGCGCGTGGTTCGGCACGGCGGTCGGCCACGATGACGATGCCGCCATCCAGGCCCTGATCGACGCGCGTGCGGCCGCCAAGCACGCCCGCGATTTCGCCCGCGCCGATGCGATCCGCGACCAGCTGGCCGCCGACGGCATCGTGCTGGAAGACACCGCCCAAGGCGTGCGCTGGTCGCGCAAGCGCTGAAAGACCGCCCGGCCGACCGCCGGGCGCTGCGAGATACTGCCCGACCCATTGGGCGTTGCCACGACACAGACCCGGCCACGGATGGCCGGCGCCTCCTTCGAACCATCACGGCCAGACCAAGGAAGGCGCATGACCGGCCTGGAGTACCCCATGACCCCTGCATCCCCGTTCCCGCTCGAACCCACCCCGGCCGAGGCCCAGGCCGCCATCGCCGAGGAATTCGCCTTCTTCGGTGACTGGTCCGAGCGCTACCAGTACCTGATCGACCTCGGCCGCAAGCTGCCGACCTTCCCGGACGAGTGGAAGACCGAAGAGCATCGCCTGCTCGGCTGCCAGTCGATGGTCTGGATCGTGCCGGAGGGCAATGCCGAGGCGCTGCGCTTCCACGCCATCAGTGATTCGGCGATCGTCTCCGGGCTGATCTACCTGGCCCTGCGCGTGTACTCGGGCCGTTCCGCGGCCGAGATCCTGGCCACCGAGCCGAGCTACATCCAGGACATCGGGCTGTCGCGCCATCTGTCGCCGACCCGCAGCAATGGCGTGGCGGCGATGCTGGCCTTCATCCGCGACACCGCCCAAGCACAGTCGTGACGGTCTCCGCCGATCCGCAGGAGCCCGACAGCGCCCTGCAGCTGCTGGCGCGCCCGGGCTTCTCGCTGGTGCTGGCGTACCGCATCTTCGCGATGCTCTCCTACCAGATCGTCGCGGTGACGGTCGGCTGGCACATCTACGAAGTCACCCGCAATCCGTTCTCGCTGGGCCTGGTCGGCCTGGCCGAGGTGCTGCCGTTCTTCTGCGTGGCCCCGTTTGCCGGCTACCTGGTCGACCACCTGCCGCGCCGCCGGCTGGGCATGGTCGCGTGCAGCGGGCTGGTGATGACGGCCCTGGTGCTGACCGCGGTCGCCCAGGGCTGGCTGCCGTTTCACGGGGTGTGGCCGATCTATGCGGCGATCGCGCTGACCGGCATGGTCCGCGCGTTCCTGTCGCCGATCTACAACGCGCTGTTCGCGCGCGTGCTCGAGCGCACCCAGTACGCGCGCGGCGCGGGCCTGGGCGCGGTGGTGTTCCAGGCGGGCATGGTGCTCGGCCCGGCACTGGGTGGCGCACTGGTGGCCTGGGGTGGCAAGGGCGTGGCCTATGGCGTAGCGGTCGGCGTGTCGCTGATCGCGCTGGGCTGCCTGGCGGCGCTGCGGGTCTCCGAGCCGGTGCACACGGGCCCGGCGGCACCGATCTTCAAGAGCATCGCCGAGGGCGGTCGTTTCGTGCTGGGCAACAGGATCATGGTCGGGGCGATGGCGCTGGACATGTTCTCGGTCCTGCTCGGCGGCGTGGTGGCGATGTTGCCGGCGTTCCTGCACGAAATCCTGCACCACGGCCCGGAGGGGCTGGGGGTGCTGCGTGCGGCGCCGGCGCTGGGCTCGGTGTGCGTGGGGCTGTGGCTGGCGCGGCGGCCGCTGCAGCGCAATGCGGGGCGCGTGCTGTTGTTCGCGGTGGCGGGGTTCGGTCTGTGCGTGATCGGGTTCGGGCTGTCGTCGAATTTCTGGCTGTCGGCGGCGATCCTGCTGTTCTACGGTGCGTTCGACGGGGTGTCGGTGGTGGTGCGTTCGACGATCCTGCAGTTGGCGACGCCGGAGGAGATGCGTGGCCGGGTGTCGTCGATCAATGGCATTTTCATCAGTTCGTCGAATGAGCTGGGTGCGTTCTATGCGGGCACGATGGCAAAGCTGCTGGGGCTGGTCCCGGCGGTGGTGCTGGGGGGCTTTGCGGTGTTGAGCGTGGCCGGCATCACGGCCTGGAAGAATCCGACGCTACGGCGGTTGAATCTGCGCGATCTGCATTGAGGATTTGGCCGGCTGGCCGCTTGGGGCTCCCCAGCTGGAGCCCGGGCTGGCTGGCTGGCGCTGCGCGGTTGGGTTGCGTGCGCTGTCGGCTCGGCGCCTTCCTGATCCTGCGGTTGGGCGGCCGGGCAGCGCAGTGCAGGACCCGCCGTAAACCCATCCATGGGGGCTCGTAGTGCGGCTTGCTCGTGCGTGCAGTCCTGCACGCACGGCAAGGCCGGGGTTGGGCGTCCTGCCCAACCCGTCCGGCGCATGCGCCGGACCCATGCCGCACACGGTCCTTCACTGCGCTACCCGTCCACCCATGGACAGTAAGTTGCTTGCGCGGGATTAACGGCGAAGAGCGACCGGCAGATAGCTGACGCCTGACGGCTTTTAGGACTCCGGCACGGCTTCGGCTGACGGCTGACGGCTGACGGCTGACGGCTGACTGCTGACGGCTGAGTGCTGACTGCTGACGGCTGAGTGCTGAGTGCTGAGTGCGGACTGCGGACCGCGCAATTTCTGGCGTGCCCGCCACACCTGTAGATGCACGCCATGCGTGGATGCCGCGCAAAGCGCGGGACAAACATCCGGACCAGCACCCGGCATGTCCCGACGATCCAGCCGGCACTGGCAGCCTGCCGAAACAGCGTCAGAAGCGGGAGTCCAAGCTCCTTCCATCCGCCCACCCATGAACCTGTCGGGAGTGGGTCGGGCAGCCCGGTCCGGGACCGTGTGCGGCATGGATGCCGCACTACGAGCCCCCATGGATGGGTTCACGGCGCGTCCCGGACCGGGCTGCCCGACCCACTCTAACGCCAGCCTCCAAGGCGCCTACGCCCTTCGCGACCAACACAAACCAACACAACCCAAAAGCGAACAGCCAAAAAAAACCCGGCCGAAGCCGGGTTTTCCTTGGAACAGCAACACCAACAGCGCGATCAGTCGCCCTGCTGCTTCTGCAGATGCTCCCAACGCTCCTGCGCATCGATCGTGCGCTCAGCGGTCAGGCGGGCTTCCAGACGATCCAGGCCGATTTCTTCGCCCGTATCAACACAGAAACCGTAGTCGCCGTCTTCCAGACGCTTCAGCGTGCTGTTGATCTTGCCGATCAGCTTGCGGTAACGATCACGGGTACGCAGTTCCAGCGAGTTCTCGGTCTCGCGGGTGGCGCGCTCGGCCTCATCGCCGATGTCACGCACTTCTTCCTGCAGATTCGCGATGGTCTGCTTGGATTCTTCCACCAGATCATTGCGCCAGTGCTGCAGGCGCTGGCGGAAATACTCCAGCTGCAGCGGGCTCATGTATTCCTCTTCCGCGCTCGGCTTATAACCGTCGGGCAGGATCGGACGACCGGTGGCTTCGTCAGTCTTGTATTCCACCACCTTCACCTTGGTGCGCGGGGCCGGGGCGGCCGAACGCGCTGCCACGGCAACGGCGACCTTGCCGACCGGACGGGACACCGGCTTGGGGGCGGACTCGGACTTGGCGGGGGTTTTTGCAGGCGATTTCGAAACGGGCACGGGATTCTTGTTTTGCGGGGCCTTGGAGGCGGGGGCGGCTGCGACCGGCGCCGGCGCGGAGGCCGGAGAGGTGACAGGTTTGGCCGCGCTCTTGGCCGGGACAGACTTGGCCGGCGCCGGCGATGCCGGCTTCGGTGCGGACTTCACTACGGGTGCTGCAACCGGCTTGGCAGCCGGCTTGGATGCCACGGGCTTGCTGGCGGTCTTGCTGGCCTTCACCGGCGTGGCCGGTGCCTGCTTGACTGCGGTCTTCTTCGCCGGGGCCGGCTTGGCCGCGGGTTTGGCGGCGGCAGGCGTCACGGTCTTCTTGGCCGCCGGCTTGCCGGCCGCGGTTTTCTTGACGGGCGCCTTGGTTACCGGCTTGCCTGCCGCGCGCTTGGCGGGCGTGGCAACCGGCTTGGCGACCGTCGACTTCTTGGCAACGACCTTCTTGGCGACGGTCTTCTTGGCCACCACCGTCTTGGCAGCAGGCTTCTTGGCGACAGCCTTCTTGACGGCCTTGGCGGGCGACTTGCTGGCCGCCTTTTTAACGGGTGCCGTCCTGGCCGCCGGTTGTTTGGATGCAGGCTTGCCAACCGGCTTGGCAGCCGGCTTCTTGGCAACGGTCTTGGCCGCCAACTTCTTTACAACAGGCTTGGCGGTTTTCTTGGCGGCCTTGACGGCCTTCTTTGCAGTTTTTTTAGCAGCCACGAAACGCTCTTCCTTGGATTCCCCGGGGCCCGGGAAAGCGGGCCTTTATAGCCTACCCGACCAGCAGCAGCAACCACACCGCCTACTCCGTTCAGCCCCGGAGTCGCAAGGCGTGCGACCGGTCCGCCTGGCAGGCGGGCCAACGTGCGCAGTTCGGTACCTGACCCGGCGACACCGCCGGGGCGGCCCGTCGCGCGCGTGGGTGCGGACGGGTCCAACGCCCCATCCTGCGACAAATGCGACCTTCATGCCAACTGGAATAAGATTGGGGGGTGATCTCACGCCTGCTCATCGCCCTGCTGCGCTTCTACAAGCGCTTCATCAGCCCACTGCTGGGGCCGCGTTGCCGCTTCATGCCCAGCTGTTCTGAATACGCCATGCAAGCCATCGCCACCCATGGCCCCGCGCGCGGCAGCTGGCTGGCCGCGCGCCGGCTGGGCCGCTGCCATCCCTTCCATCCCGGTGGTATCGACGAGGTGCCTCCGCGCGCCGCGCATGACGCCACCCGCCGCTGCACAGGAAAACACTGAATGTCCTCCACGCTCATCGTCAACGCCCGCCTCGTCAATGAAGGCACCATCACCCAGGGTGACCTGCGCATCGAAGACGGCCGTATCGCGCAGATCGGTCCTGGCCTGGAGGCACGCCCGGGCGAGACCGTCGTCGACGCCGCCGGCCGCTGGCTGCTGCCGGGCATGATCGACGACCAGGTCCACTTCCGTGAGCCCGGCCTGACCCACAAGGGTGACATCGCGACCGAATCGGCCGCGGCCGTCGCCGGGGGCCTGACCAGCTTCATGGACATGCCCAACACCAACCCGCCCACGCTCAACGCCGAGATCCTGCAGTCCAAGTACGACGCCGCCGCCGGCCGCGCGCGCGCCAACTATGGCTTCTACATGGGTGCCAGCAACGACAACCTGGCCCACATCCAGTCGCTGGATCCCAAGACCGCACCGGGCATCAAGGTGTTCATGGGCGCCTCCACCGGCAACATGCTGGTCGACAACCCCGAAACGCTGGACGCGATCTTCCGCGACGCGCCCACCCCGATCATCACGCACTGCGAAGACACCCCGATGATCGATGCCAAGGCCAAGGAGTACGCCGAGAAATACGGCGACGCCCTCAGTGCCGAACAGCACCCGGACATCCGCTCGCGCGAGGCCTGCCTGAAGTCTTCCCAGCTGGCCGTGTCGCTGGCGAAGAAGCACGGCACCCGCCTGCACGTCCTGCACATCTCCACCGCCGACGAGCTCGCCCTGTTCGAGCGTGGCCCGCTGATCCGCGCCGATGGCAGCCGCAAGCAGATCACCGCCGAAACCTGCATCCACTTCCTGCGTTTCGACCGCAGCGATTACGCGCGCCTGGGCAACCTGATCAAGTGCAACCCGGCGATCAAGGAAGCCAGCGACCGCGAGGCCCTCACCCGCGCCGTGGCCGATGACGTGATCGACGTGCTCGCCACGGATCACGCGCCGCACACCTGGGAAGAGAAGCAGAAGCCCTATGCGCAGGCGCCGTCCGGCCTGCCGCTGGTCCAGTACGCACTGGTCGCCGCGCTGGAGCTGGTGCACGAAGGCAAGCTGGAGATCACCCAGGTTGTGCAGAAGTTCGCGCATGCGCCGGCCCAGCTGTTCGACGTCAGCCAGCGCGGCTACCTGCGCGAGGGCTACTTCGCCGATCTGGTGCTGGTCGAGGATGTGCCCTTCACCGTCAAGCGTGAAGACGTGCTCTCCAAGTGCGGCTGGTCGCCGTTCGAAGGCACCACCTTCCGCTCGCGCATCGCCTCGACCTGGGTCAACGGGCAGCTGGCCTGGGATGGCGAAAAGCTGGTGGGTTCGCCGAACGGCCAGCGCATGAGCTTCGACCGCTGATGCGGGCACGGCTGTTGAGTGCGGCCCTGGCGGCCGCAGGCGTCGCGGCGATGGGCAGCCTGCTGCCCTCGCCCGTCATGGCCCAGGCCGATGCGCGGGTGGTGTTTCCAGCCAGCGCCTCGCAGGGCGCGATGGTGATCGGCAAGGTGCCCGCCGGCAGCGTCGTGCAGTACGGCGGCCGCAGCCTGCGCGTGAGCGGGTACGGCAGCGTGGTGTTCGGCATCGGCCGCGATGAGAAGGGGCCGCTGCAGGTCCAGGTGCAGCGTCCGGACGGCGGCAACGAAACGGTCAGCATCGCCGTCACCCCGCGCGACTGGCCGACCGAGCGTGTCAACGGCGTACCTCCGAAGACGGTCAACCCGCCGCCGGCGATCGCCGAGCGGATCAAGCGCGAGCAGGCCCAGGTCACTGCCGCGCGTGCCCGCGATGACAACCGCGCCGACTTCGCCCAGCCCTTCATCTGGCCGGTGCAGGGCCGCATCAGCGGCCGCTTCGGCAATGCGCGCGTCTACAACGGGCAGCCCGGTTCGGGCCACTCCGGCATGGACATCGCGGTCCCCACCGGCACGCCGGTCAAGGCACCGGCCGCCGGCGTGGTGACCTTCGCCGGCCCGGACCTGTACCTGACCGGCGGCACGCTGCTGCTGGATCACGGGTTCGGGATCAGTTCGAACTTCCTGCACCTGTCGCGCATCGACGTGAAGGTCGGCGACCGAGTGGAACAGGGTCAGGTGATCGCCGCGGTCGGCGCGACCGGTCGCGCGACGGGGCCGCACCTGCACTGGGGCATGAACTGGTTCGATACCCGTATCGACCCGCTGCTGGTGCTGGAACGCGGGAAATAACGGCGTGCCGGCCGCTGGCCGGCATCCACGATCAGCCGCGCGCAGCCCACCAAGTCAGCCACAGCGTACGCATCGGCGTGGCCTGGTACTGACGATCCTGCGCCCAGGTCTGCTGGCGGGCACGGGCCAACGCCGCGTACAGCCGGCGGGGGCGCGGGCCGGCCACCCGCGCCGGCCACTTCGCCAGCAACTGCTGCGCCCACTTGCGCGGCGCGGCGGTGTCATCCTCGGCCAGCAGCGAACGCGGAATGGCAGCGACACCACTCTCGTGCAGGCGCTGGGCCAGGGTCTGCACCAGCACCGGGGTGGCGACATCGCCACGCGCCGGGCTGTCGAACATCACCGCTTCGACCGCAGCCACGGCGGCCGCATAGGCCTGCAACGCGCGCAGCGCCTGCGCCGGATCGACCGGTACCGCACGCGCGTCGATCAGATCCGGCAGGGTCTCGGCCAGCTGTGCCCACGGCGCACGAACCGGCTCGAGCACCCGGCCCAGCGGATGACGCGAACGCTGCGCCGCCCAGCTGCGCAGCTCTTCCCCCCACCACGCCAGTTTGGCGTCCGACGGCATCGGGTCGCCGGCGGTGTTGAGGATGTCGTCGAACTCCTGCAGCAGCGAGAACCACGCCACCACCAGGGTGCGCTGGTTCTCGGGAACGAAGCGTTCGGCCACCTGCCACTCGGGCCAGCGGGTCCGCCACTTGTCCAGGAAGCTGTCCAGGGCGCTGGAAGTACTCACGGTGTATTCCTTGAAAGGCTAGAGCGTGCGCGGAAGCGGCCACGCCTTGGCATGTTGCAGGTGTTCGGGCAGATCGACGAGGGTGTCGGCACCCCAGGCCATCGGATCGTCGGCATCGAGCCGATAGCCCCACAGGGCGGCGACGGAGGCCATGCCGGCGGCGTTGGCGGCGACGATGTCGCGCTCGTCATCGCCGACGTAAACGCAGGTGCCCGGCGCGATCGCCATGCGCTCGGCCGCGGCCAGCAGCGGCAGCGGATGCGGCTTGCGCTGGGCCAGGGTGTCGCCACCGATCAGCACCTTGCAGCGCTGTTCCCAGCCCAGCTGCGGCACGATCAGGCGGGCCAGGTATTCGGGCTTGTTGGTCACGATGCCCCAGGCACAGCCGGCGGCATCGAGTGCGTCGAGCATGCCGGCGATGCCATCGAACAGCGCCGCGTGCTGGCCGATCAGACCCTCGTAGCGTTCCAGGAACTCCGGCACCAGCGCATCACGCTCGACCTGCCCCAGTTCGGGAAAGGCCACCGAAATCATCGCGCGCGAACCCTTGGAGACCACCGGGCGCAGCGCGCCCAGAGTGATCGGCCCACGTCCGCGGGCGGCCAGCATCGTGTTGGCGGTGGCCAGCATGTCCGGCGCGCTGTCCAGCAGGGTGCCGTCCAGATCGAACAGCACCGCCGGCGGGAAACCGAATTCAGACACGGGCGGCGTCGTCCGGCTTGACCGCATGGGCCAGGTAATTGATGTCGGTGCGCGTGCTCAGGCGGGCGCGGTTGCGCCACGGCTCATAGGCCATGCCGCTGACGTCGCGCAGGTTGAAATCCGCTTCGCGCAGCCACTTGCCCAGCTCGGCGGGCTTGATGAAATCCTGGTAGTGGTGCGTGCCCTTGGGCAGCAGCCGCGCCACGTATTCGGCACCGACGATCGCCACGGCGAACGCGGCCGGGGTGCGGTTCACGGTGGACAGGAACAGCTGGCCGCCCGGCTTCAGCAGGCGGTGACACGCGGCGATGATCGCGCCCGGATCCGGCACGTGCTCGAGCATTTCCATGCAGGTGACCACGTCGAAACTGCCCGGCTGTTCGGCGGCCAGGTCTTCAGCGGCCTGCACGCGGTAATCGACGCTGACGCCGGACTCCAGCCCGTGCAGGCGCGCGACCTTGACCAGCTCCGGGGCCAGATCGATCGCGGTGACGTCCGCACCTTCCTTGGCCAGTGCCTCGCTGAGCAGGCCGCCACCGCAGCCGATGTCGAGCACGCGGGCGCCCCGCAGGGTGACGCGCTGGGCGACGTACTTCAGGCGTACCGGGTTCAGCGCATGCAGCGGCTTCTGCGGGCCGTCGACATCCCACCAGCGGTTGGCGAGCGCGGCGAACTTGTCCAGTTCGGCCTGATCGAAATTGGTGGAGGCATGGGGGGTGTTCATGGGGATCCTTGGTGCATCAAGCACGGATGTGTCGGATACGCTCGCGCCACTGGCGGGCGTTGGCGACGATCGCCGCGGTATCCATGCCGACCAGTTCGCGCTGGACCAGCTTGGGCTGGCCGGCGATCCAGACATCGCTGACCTGATGGCGGCCGGCCGCGTACACGAGCTGCGAAAGCACATGGTGCAGCGGTTGGGTTTCCAGCGCGGACAGGTCCACGCAGACCAGGTCGGCCTGCTTGCCGACCTCGATCGAGCCGATGCGGTCGCCGAAGCCCAGCGCGCGGGCGCCGCCCAGCGTGGCCGCGCGCAGCGTGGTGGCCGCGTCCAGCGCGGTCGCGTCGTTGGCGACGGCTTTGGCCAGGATCGCCGCGGTGCGGTTCTCGCTGAACATGTCCAGATCGTTGTTGCTGGCGCAGCCGTCGGTGCCGATCGCCAGGTTCACGCCTGCGCGCTGCAGGGCGCAGGCCGGGCAGAAGCCGGAGGCCAGCTTGAGGTTGGATTCCGGGCAGTGCACCACACTGACGCCGCGCTCGGCGCACAGGTGGATTTCCGCCTCGGTCAGCTGGGTCATGTGCACGGCGATCAGGCGGTCGTTGACCAGGCCGAGCCGATCCAGCCGCGCCAGCGGGCGCTGGCCGTGCAGCTTGATCGAGTCGCTGATTTCCTGCGCGGTCTCATGCGTGTGCAGGTGCACCTGCATGTCCAGTTGATCGGACAGCATGCGCACGCGTTCGAAATTGGCATCGTTGACGGTGTACGGCGCGTGCGGCGCGAACGAGGTGCCGATCAGCGGGTCGTTGCGCCACTGGTCGTGCAGCTCGCCGGCCTTGGCGAAGTACTCGTCGTCGGTCTTGGCCCAGGCGGTCGGGAAATCGATGATCACCGCGCCGACCAGCGCACGGAACCCGTGCTGCTTGTAGACGGCGGCCTGGACGTCGGAGAAGAAGTAGTTTTCGTTGGCGCAGGTGGTGCCGCCGCGCAGCATCTCGGCGATCGCCAGGGTGGTGCCGTCGGCCACGAACTCCGGCCCGATCACCGCCGCTTCCACCGGCCAGATGTGCTGCTGCAGCCAGACCATCAGCGGCAGGTCGTCGGCGACGCCCCGCAGCAGGGTCATGGGATTGTGGGTATGCGCGTTGACCAGGCCCGGCATCAGCGCCGCCTCCGGGCGCGAGACCGTCTGCTTGGGCGCAAAGCGCTCGCGCGCTTCGGCACGCGGCAGGATCGCGATGATCTCGCCACCGCGCACGGCCACGGCATGGTCTTCCAGCACCACCGCATGCGGTTCGATCGGGACCACGTAACCGGCTTCGATCAACAGGTCACAGGCTTCGGGAATGCGGGCGGTGTCGGTCATGCGGACTCACTGTGCTGGGCGGCGACCCGAAGGCGTGTGCGACCGGGGCGCTCTGGAGGTAGAGCCGAGCCATGCTCGGCTGCGCGTGGTGTCGGCATCATGAACGCCGGGAAGTGCCGCCCGGCTGCGCCTGGGTGCCGACCAATGGTCGGCACTGGCAAGGGCCGGCCGATCAACGATCGGCTACCGGGTGGCGCAGCCGACCAACGGTCGGCTCTACACGTAATCCGGCTTCACCGGATTACTTGCCTGCGCGTGCGGAGTATTCGCCCGAGCGGGTGTCGACCTTGATGATTTCATCCTGGTTGACGAACAGCGGCACGCGGACCACCGCACCGGTTTCCAGGGTCGCCGGCTTGCCGCCGCCGCCCGAGGTATCGCCACGGACGCCCGGGTCGGTTTCGGTGATCTTCAGTTCGACGAAGTTCGGCGGCTGCACGAAGATCGGCTCGCCGTTCCACAGGGTGACGATGCAGGACTCTTCGCCCTTCAGCCACTTCTCCGCGCCGCCCATGCCGGCCTTGGTGGCCTGGACCTGCTCGAAGGATTCCGGGTCCATGAAGTGCCAGAACTCGCCGTCGCTGTACATGAAGTCCATGTTGGTATCCACGACGTCGGCCTTCTCCACGTCATCGGTCGCCTTCATGGTCATTTCGACCACGCGGCCCGACTTGATGAAGCGGTACTTCATGCGGGTGAAGGCCTGGCCCTTGCCCGGCTTGACGTATTCGGTCTCGGTGATGACCGCTGGTTCATTGTTGACCAGGATCTTCATCCCGTTCTTGACGTCGTTCATGCCAACAGTGGCCATGCTGAAACTCCTGAATGGGCAAACGCCGCGCAGGCGCGGCGAGCCGGATAGAATGGGAAATCCCACCGACACCGGTGGGGTGACTCGATATTTCTGACCCACATGATAACCGCAGGCCCCCATTCCATGCAGCTTTCCGCCACGCCCCTGGCCGCCCCCGTCCGCTGGCAGCAACGGTGGCGCGAGGCGATCCGCGACCCGCGCGAGCTGCTGCGGCAGCTGGGGCTGGATCCGGTGGAGCTGGGCGTCTCGGACGAGGCGGCCGGCCAGTTCGCGGTGCGCGTGCCGCAGGGCTTCGCGGCCCGGATGCGCCACGGCGACCGCCACGACCCCCTGCTCCGCCAGGTGCTGCCGATCACCGACGAGCTGAAGATCGTCCCCGGCTTCAGCCTGGACGCGGTCGGTGACGGCGCGGCCAAGAAGGCCACCGGGGTCATCCAGAAGTACCGCGGCCGCGCCCTGCTGGTCACCACCGGCAGCTGCGCGATCAACTGCCGCTACTGTTTCCGCCGCCATTTCGACTACGGCACCGAGAACGCGGCCCGCGAGGGCTGGCGCGATGCGGTGGACGCGATCGCACAGGACCCGGACATCGACGAGGTGATCCTGTCCGGCGGCGACCCGCTGTCGCTGGCCACGCACAAGCTGGTCGAGCTGACCCAGGCGCTCAGGCAGATCCCGCACCTGCGCCGCCTGCGGATCCACAGCCGGCTGCCGGTGGTGCTGCCCGAACGGGTGGACGACGAACTGGTGCAGTGGCTGGGCAGCCTGCCGTGGCCGGTGGCGTTCGTGATCCATGCCAACCACGCCAACGAATTCGATGCGACCGTGGATGCCGCGATGGCGCGCCTGCGCGAGGCCGGCGCCACCCTGCTCAACCAGGCGGTGCTGCTGCGCGGGGTCAACGATTCGATCGAGGCGCTGCAGGCGCTGAGCGAGCGCAGCTTCGCCGCCGGGGTGCTGCCCTACTACCTGTACCAGGTGGACCGGGTCGAAGGCGTGGCCCATTTCGAAGTGGACGACGACACCGCCAAGGACCTGCATGCGCAGCTGACCGCGCGCCTGTCCGGCTACCTGGTGCCCAAGCTGGTCCGCGAAATCTCCGGCGACAGCAGCAAGCGGCCGGTGTAATTGTCAATCAGCTGCCCGATTCGAGCAGCTGCACGACGTCGGTCGCGCTGACCGGATGGCTGAGCCAGTAGCCCTGGGCCAGGTCGCAGCCGCGCTGGGCCAGCAGGTCGAACTGCACTTCCTGCTCGATGCCTTCGGCGACCACGGTGATCCCCAGCGCATGGGCCATCGCGATGATGGCCGTGGTCAGGGCCAGGTCGTCCGGGTCGCGCTGCATGTCGGCGACGAAGCTCTTGTCGATCTTGACCCCGTCCACCGGCACTTGGCGCAGGTGGCTCAAGCCCGAGAAGCCGGTCCCGAAATCATCCAGCCAGACCTTGACGCCGGTCCGGTGCAGCTTGTCCAGCAGCGCCGCAGCCAGCATTTCATCGCCGATCACCGCGGTTTCGGTCAGCTCCAGGTGCAGGCGCGAGGCCGGCAGGCCGGTATCGCGCAGGCAGTCGGCGACCAGGGTCGGCAGTTCTCCGCCCCGCAGCTGGCGCGGTGACACGTTGACCGACACGAACAGGCCCTCGCCGTCCACACCGGCCGGCCATTGCACCGCCTCGGTGCAGGCCGCGCGCAGGACCTTGGGGCCGATCACTTCGATCAGGCCGCTCTGCTCGGCCACTTCGATGAATACCGAGGGCGGAATTGTGCCGAGGGTCGGGTGCTGCCAGCGCAGCAGCACCTCCACCCCGACCATGCGGCGGTCGCGGGTGCGGAAGATCGGCTGGTAGGCCAGCCGCAGTTCGCCGCGCTCCCAGGCACCGCGCAGCTCCTGCTCCATGTGCACGCGGCGCTCGACCGCATGATCCATCGCCCGGCTGTAATAGCGGTAACAGTTCTTGCCGGCCATCTTGGCCTGGTACATGGCGATGTCGCCATTCTTCAACAGCGTGGTGGCATCGGCGGCATCATCGGGGAACAGGGTCACACCGATCGAGGTGCCGAGGAACAACTCCCGGCCCTGCACCACCAGCGGCTTGCCCAGTTCGCGCACGAGGATCTCGGCCAGTTCGCGGGCCCCGGCGGCGACATCCCCCTCCCCGATCAGTATCACGAACTCATCGCCACCGAAGCGTGCCAACAACGCCTCGTCGCCGCCGGCCTGGGCGACCGCCGCGCTGATCCGCTGCGCGAACTGCAGCAGCGCCTCGTCGCCGGCCTCGTGCCCCAGGGTGTCGTTGACCCGCTTGAAATCGTCCATGTCGGCGAACAGCAGCCCCAGCCGGTGTCCGGAGGCGCGCGCGGCCATCAGGCGATGATCGAGCGCCTCGCGGAACGCCAGCCGGTTGGTCAGGCCGGTCAGCGCATCGGTATAGGCCATGTGCCGCACTTCGCGGTCATGCCGCGCGATCGCCTGGCTCATGCGGTCGAACGCACGCATCAACTCACCGACCTCGTCCTGCCGGCGGCTCTCCGGCATCCGCAGGGTGTAATCGCCCGCCTCGATCTGGCGTGCAGCACCGGCCAGCCAGCGGATCGGCGTGACCAGCGTGCGCTGCACGTAGATGATCACCACCGCGCCGATCCCGATCAACAGGCCGAGCATCAGCAGCAGCCATCCCAGATGGCGCTTGCCGACCTGCTGCAGGCGATCGCCCAGGGTCTGGTTGGCCCGCCGTTCCATGGCCTGCACGTCATCCAGCGCCATGCCCACGCGCACGCCGCCGATCCGCTGGTTGCCGATCATGATCGGCATCGCGTTGTCGAGCACCTTGGGCGAGGCCTGCACCACCAGCTCGCGCGCGCCGGCGGCACCCGCAGCGAGCGGGTCGGTCATGGGCTGGCCGAACTCCAGCACGTCCACCGTGCCATCGTGGATCAGCCGGCCCTGGTCGTCGAACACCAGCACATAACGCACCACCTGCTGCCGGGAAGTATTGCGCACCAGCGCCCCGACCTGCTCCAGGTCGTTGTAGTACAGCGGGTTGGCCAGCGCATCGGACAGCTCACGCGCCAGCGCTTCGCCCCGGCTTCGCACGCTGCGGTCGAACAGGTCATGGATGACCGTGCCACTGAGGTGCTGCACCTCATCCTGCATCGTGGCCTGGCGCCCCAGCACCACGGCCACGATCGCCACCACCACCAGCATCGCGCCGCCCATCGCCAGCACGAAGCGGGCCTGCATTCCGGAACCCAAGCGACTCATTCCACTTCCATCCGCACGCGCGTCAAGCCTTGTTTCAATTCATCCAGCCGGTGCTGCATCTGCGCATCCACCCGGTGGAACCCGGAAGTACCAAAAAACGTCTTCAATGCCGGCCGTGCCTGCGGATCGGATGCGGCGTGCAGCAGCACCTGCTGCAGGCGGTCGCGCACCTGCGGGTCCAGGCCCTCGCGCACCATCTCGACCGCCCGCGGATACGGCGCGGTGCGATGGATGACGCGGAAATCGCGCAGGAAATTGGCCGGTATGCGCTTGCCATCGGACCAGTCCACGCTGCTCACCGCCCCGGCGTCGACCAGCCCCTTGTGGACGAACGTGGCGATGTTCGACTCCGACCGCGCGAACACGTAGCCCACCGTATCCGGCGCGGCGACATCACCGATCGAGGCCAGGATCTCCGGCGTTTCGCCATGCTGCAGCAGGGTCATGACCGGCACCAGATACGCACTGGTGGACGCGACGTTCTGCAGGGCCAGGGTGTGCCCGCGCAGGTCTTCCAGAGTCTGGATGGGACTCTCGCGGCGCACGAAGAACACGGTGTGGTAGTCGCGCACGCCGCTGCGCTCGGTCAGCAGCAGCGGTCTGGCGCCGCTGCGCAGCCCCAGGGCCACGGCGGTACCGGAGGTTTCGGTCACCCAGTCGACCCGGCCGCGGCGCAGGTAGCTGCCCATCTGCTGGGCATCGCGCGCCATGAGGATGCGGCCTTCGGTGATACCGACGTCGTGCATGCGGGGGATCACGTAATCGAGCAGGGGCTGCAGTTGCGCATAGTGTGACTTGGGGTCGTCGCTGATCCGGCCCAGCACCAGGACATGGGCGGGCCCGGCCAGCGCCGGACCGGTCATCGCGGCGATGGCCAGACACAGCATTACGCTCTGCAGCAGCCTTCGCAGTCTCGACAAGCCCATCACTCCCCCCAAGGAATCGAGACAGACTACCCGAAAAAATGAGAACTGCGTCAGCTTACAGGGGCTTATTCGTCGCCAACCGCGCCATCCGCTGAGCGTCGGACAGGATGCCGCGCAGCAGCCGCACTTCCTGTTCGCTCAGTTCCGTCCGCAGGAACAGGCGGCGCAGCTTGCGCATCGCCGATTCGGGCGCACGGCCCTTGTGGAAATCGATCTCATCGAGGGTATCGCCGAGCTGGCCGAACAGGCCTTCGACCTGGGCATGGCTGGCCGGCGCTTCGCCGAAACCGGGGTCGGCCGGGGCAGCGACCGGGGCCTCGGCGGCGCCGAGGATCGCCATGCGCACTTCATAGGCCAGCACCTGGACGGCGGCGGCCAGGTTCAAGGAACTGAACTCCGGGTTGGAGGGAATGTGCACGGCCGCATGGCAGAGCTGCAGCTCTTCATTGGTCAGGCCGGTGCGCTCGCGGCCGAACACGAAGGCGACTTCGGCCGGCTCGGCGGCCTTGGCCAGCACCCGCTGGGCAGCCACGGCCGGCAGCAGTTCTTCCAGCTGCACCCGACGCGAGCGGGCGGTGCAGCCCAGCACGAAGCGGCAGTCGGCGACGGCCTCGGCCAGGGTGGCCACGACCGGGGCGTCACCGAGGACATCTTCGGCGCCGGCGGAGCGGCGGAAGGCCTCTTCATCCAGCGGTTTTTCCGGGGCCACCAGGACCAGGCGGCCCAGGCCCATGGTTTTC
Source organism: Stenotrophomonas sp. TWI700 (assembly GCF_039673645.1). Taxonomy (NCBI): domain Bacteria; kingdom Pseudomonadati; phylum Pseudomonadota; class Gammaproteobacteria; order Lysobacterales; family Lysobacteraceae; genus Stenotrophomonas; species Stenotrophomonas sp. TWI700. The sequence goes on from NZ_JBDJMB010000020.1 coordinate 29,370, forward strand.
ATGGCACGCGCGGCCGCCCCCATGTTTCCGGGGTGCTGGGTGCCGACCAGGACGAAACGGATGCGGGCGGGAGCGGTTTCAACGGACATGAACAGGCCAAATGGGAGCAGGACAGCGACAAATGGTAAACTGTGCGACCGGCCTCTGCGCCGGGACCGCTCTTTTCCCCCGCCAAACCCCTACTCTGCCTTCACGGGAGCTTTTCGCCATGCAGAAACCCGCCGTCACCGTCATGGTCAAGGCCGCCCGCCTCGCCGGCAACGTCCTGTTGCGCAACATCAACAAGCTCGAGGCGTTGAACGTCGTGCAGAAGGGCCGCATGGACTATGCCAGTGAAGTCGATGCAGATGCGGAAAAGGTCATCGTCAAGGAACTCAAGCGCGCCTATCCCGAGTACGGGATCATGGGTGAGGAAGGTGGCGTGCAGTCGGTCAACCGTTACATGTGGGTCATCGATCCGCTGGACGGCACCAGCAACTACCTGCGCGGCTTCCCCCATTACTGCGTGTCCATCGCCCTGGTCGAGAACGGTGAGCCGATCGACGCGGTGATCTTCGATCCGCTCCGCAATGAGCTGTTCACCGCCAGCCGCGGCGCGGGCGCGGTGTTCAACGACCGCCGTATCCGTATTGCCGAGCGCAAGGATCTGGGCGGCGCGATGATCCATACCGGCTTTGCCCCGCGTGAGCGCCAGCGCACGAGTGCGCAGCTGAAGGCCGTCGATGCGCTGCTGGTGCAGGCCGAAGATGTGCGTCGCACCGGTTCGGCGGCGCTGGATCTGGCCTATGTCGCCTGTGGCCGCGCCGATGCGTACTTCGAGGCCGGCGTGAAGGCATGGGATATCGCAGCCGGCGTGCTGCTGGTCCGTGAGGCCGGTGGCCGGGTCTGCGATTTCAAGGGCGCGACCCCGGCCCGCATGGACAGCCGTGGTCCGGAAACCCAGCAGATCGTCGCGGGCAACGTGAAGATCAGCGATGCGCTGCAGAAGGTTCTGGTCAATACCGGCTACGCGGCGGAGTTCGACGCGAAGTTCTGATCGGGCTGGATCTGATCTGCATGATGACGGCGCCTTCGGGCGCCGTTGTTGTATGTGGGGCTGGGTCTATGACGGCGACGGCAACGGCAGCGCTTCCATTGCTGAGGGCGAGAGGCCGCGGTGGGTAGCCTGGGCCAAGACGCGCCGTCAACCCATCCCTGGGGGCTCGTGGGCGCCATCCATGGCGCCCTGACGGTCTTGGCCCAGGCTACCCACCGGCCTCTCGACAGATCTCGATGTGGCGGATGGAAGAACTCGTGCTGCTGAGTCCACTGGGGGCACCTGCCCGCCAACAAAAACGCCCGGCGAAAGCCGGGCGTTCTGGTCAGCGCACTGCGGTGTGGGTTACACCACGGTGTTGTTGGCGGCGCGAAGCGCGGCGATGCGCTCGTCCAGCGGCGGGTGGCTCATGAACAGCTTCTTGGCAGCGCCGCCAGCGATGCCGAAGGCGGCGATCTGGGTCGGCAGGGTGCTCTGGCCGTGGTTGACCTTGAGGCGTTCCAGCGCGGCGATCATCTTCTGGCGGCCGGCCAAGTGGGCGCCGCCGGCGTCGGCGCGGAATTCGCGGTGACGGGAGAACCACATGGAGATCATGGTGGCGAACAGGCCGAACACCATTTCCAGCACGAACACGATGATGTAGTACGCGAAGCCGCGGCCGCCGCCTTCGCGGTTGCCGGACAGGGCGCTGTCGATGAAGCCGCCGACGATGCGGGCCAGGACGATCACGAAGGTATTGAGCACGCCCTGCAGCAGGGCCATGGTGATCATGTCGCCATTGGCGACGTGGGCGATTTCATGGCCGAGCACGGCTTCGGCTTCGTCTTCGCTCATGTTGTGCAGCAGGCCGGTGGAGACCGCGACCAGGGCCTTGTTGCGGTTGGCACCGGTGGCGAAGGCGTTGATTTCAGGGCCTTCATACACCGCCACTTCGGGCATGCCGATGCCGGCCTCGCGGGCCTGGCGCTCCACGGTGGCCAGCAGCCAGCGCTCGGTCTGGTTGCGCGGCTCGGTGATCACCACCGCGCCGGTGGAGCGCTTGGCCATGAACTTGGACAGCAGCAGTGAAATGAACGAGCCGCCGAAGCCGAAGATGGCCGCAAAGACCAGCAGACCGCTCATCTGGTTGGGATTGACGCCCAGTACCGACATCACGATGCCGGCCAGGATCAGCACCGCAAAGTTGGTCAGAAGGAAGAGAGCAATGCGACTGAACATGGGAAAAGGACGCTCGTGGGAGGTTGATGAGTGCAAATCTGCGGTGACTTCAGCTTGAATTCAAGTCGCAAACTGACCGACGATTCATAGTCCATGTCCGATCCCTCCTATTGCGGGCGCTTTGCGCCCTCGCCCACCGGCCCCCTGCACCCCGGCTCCCTGCTGGCGGCGCTGGGCAGCTGGCTGCTCGCGCGCCATGCCGGCGGCCGCTGGCTGGTGCGGGTGGAGGACGTCGATCCTCCTCGAACGGTGCCCGGCGCGGTGAGCGGCCAGCTGGCCATGCTGGCCGCCTGCGGACTGGTCAGCGACGGGCCGGTGGTGCATCAGAGCCAGCGCGATGCGCTGTATGAGGCGGCGCTGGAGCGGCTGCTGCGCGAGGACAAGGCGTTTGTCTGCCATTGCAGCCGCAGCGAGCTGGCCGCGCAGGGCGGCATCCACCACCGCTGCGTGGCTCGCGCCGAGCGCGCGCACCCTGCCGTGCGGCTGCGGGTGCCACCGGGCAGCGTGGTCCGCTTCGATGACGGCCTGCAGGGCACGATCGTCCAGGACGTGCACGCCGAGGTCGGTGATGTGGTGCTGCGCCGGGCCGACGGCTACTGGGCGTACCAACTGGCGGTGGTGGTCGACGATGGTGCGCAGCACGTAACCGACGTGGTCCGCGGGGCCGACCTGCTCGACTCGACCCCGCGCCAGATCCTGCTGCAGCAGGCGCTCGGATTGCCGACGCCGCGCTACCTGCATCTGCCACTGCTGCTCGGCCCCGACGGGCGCAAGCTGTCCAAGTCCGAGGCCGCGCTGCCGATCGACCCCGCCCAACCGCTGCCGGCCCTTCGCCAGGCGTGGCGGCAGCTCGGCCAGGACCCGACCATCGGCGCGGCGGTCGACGAGGTCGACCATTGGCTGCAGCAGGCCGCCGCCAGCTTTGATCCGGCACGGTTGCCACCGGGTGACATTCCAACCTTGCACGTGGCTGGCGAGGCTGCCCCTTTTGCCCGCTGATGTTGCAGAATCGTTTTCCCCCTTGTTGGCCCTGCCTTTCGGAGTAGCTGCTCATGACATCTCGCGTCGCACTGGTCACCGGTGGTACCGGCGGTATCGGTACTGCCATCTGCCAACGTCTGGCCGACCAGGGCCATCGGGTCGCCACCAACTACCGTGACGAAGCAAAAGCCAAGGCCTGGCGCGAGAAGATGCTGGCCCGCGGCTGCGATGTGGCGATCTTCCCCGGCGATGTGTCCGACCCCGGCACCGCCGAGAGCATGGTGCAGGCCGTCGAAGCGGCGCTGGGCCCGGTCGAGATCCTGATCAACAACGCCGGCATCACCCGTGACACCACGTTCCACCGCATGCGCGCGGACCAGTGGCACGATGTGATCAACACCAACCTCAACTCGGTGTTCAACGTCACCCGCCCGGTCATCGAGGGCATGCGCCGCCGCGGCTGGGGCCGGGTCATCCAGATCAGCTCGATCAACGGCCTGAAGGGCCAGTATGGCCAGGCCAACTACGCCGCCGCCAAAGCCGGCATGCACGGCTTCACCATTTCGCTGGCACGTGAGAATGCAGGCTTCGGCATTACCGTGAACACGATTTCGCCCGGCTACGTGGCCACCGACATGGTCATGGCCGTGCCGGACGAGGTGCGTGCCAAGATCATTGCCGACATCCCCACCGGCCGCCTCGGCAAGCCGGAAGAGATCGCCTACGCGGTGGCCTTCCTGGTCAACGACGAAGCGTCGTGGATCACCGGCTCCAACCTGGACATCAACGGCGGCCACCACATGGGGTGGTAAGGGCCCGGAGAAAGCGCGAATTTGCTGCACCCCATGTTGCGCAACATAAATGCGGCCCCTTGCTACCTATGGCGGTTGCATAGGCTGCTGCACTGCGCCATGCTGCGCGCCTACTGTGATGAGTGACTGCTTCATGGCTGCGACCCGCATTATCAAGAAGTATCCGAACCGCCGGCTCTACGACACGGAAATCTCCAGCTACATCACCATAGAGGATGTGCGCCAGCTGATCCTGGATGGCGAGGACTTCGAGGTGCGTGACGCCAAGAGTGGCGATGACCTGACCCGCTCGGTGCTGCTGCAGATCATCGCCGACCAGGAGCAGGACGGCGAACCGATGCTGTCCACCCAGCTGCTCAGCCAGTTGATCCGCTTCTACGGCGACTCGCTGCAGGGCTTCATGGGCAACTACCTGGAGCGCAGCATGCAGGTCTTCCTGGACCAGCAGCAGCAATTCCGCCAGCAGATGGGCAATCTCCTCGGCCAGACCCCGTGGGCGATGATGAACCAGCTGACCGAGCGCAACATGGAAATGTGGCAGGACTTCCAGCGCAACATGGGCACCGGCTTCGGCGGCCGCCCGGGTGGCACCGGAACGGGCACAGGCACAGGCACGGGTACCGGCACCGGTGCCGGCAAGAAGCCGGAAACCCCGGCACCGGGCGCGGGCAAGACCCGCCGCTGAGCCCGGGCTCCCCGCACACAGAGAAAAGGCGCAGCCCACGGGCCGCGCCTTTTTTCGTCCAGGGGCCGGGCGACGTCAGCGTCGCCGTCCGGCCGGCCCTGGCGCCGTCCCGGCCGCGCGCATCAGCGCTTGGGTTTGGCGCAGCCGGTGCAGACGCGCTCGACCTTGTAGCCCTTGGCCCGCAGCTTTTCGACCACGCCATCGTTGCCCAGCAGATGCAGGGTGCCGACCACCACCATCGTGCCGCCCTGCCCGGCCTGCAGGTGCTGCTGCAGCTTGGGCACCCAGGCGTCGTTGCGGTCGCTGTTGATGCGCTTGTAGAGCTGCGGGTACTGGCCGCGCATTTCGGTGGCCATCGAGGTCCACAGCAGCTTGTCGTCGCCCCGGCGCCAGGCATCGTGCAGCTTGCGGCCCATCTCATCGCCCTTGCCGGCCTGCTCCAGCGCCTCGGCCACCATCTGCTGCTGTTCCTTGGCCGACATCCCCGACAGCACCGCGACCTGGGTGTCGATGTCCTCCAGCCCGTCGGTCGCCTTGCCTGCGCTCGCGGCGCGGCTCATGAAATGACGATCCAGCCCGAGCGCCGGGTCCAAGCCCATCTTGGTGAACTGGCTCAGGGTGATGGTCAGGCCGACGAACCACGGCTTCATACCCTGCAACTGGGCCAGCGGCAGCTTGTTCTCCTGTGCGTAGGCCTGGAGCCTGGTCCAGGTCGCCGCATCCAGGTCGCGCTTGAGCTCCGAACCATCGGTACGCACCGCGGCCTGGACCATTTTCTGCGCCAGCTGCGGCGATTCCATGTCCTGCGGGGACAGCTCGAACACCACGCGCTGCGAGGCCGCGAACGCGGCGTCGACGTCCGGCGAGAGCGGGTAATCGCTGGGCTGCAGCAGGTGGAACGAGCCCAGCAGGTACAGCCGGCTGTCGCCGGGGCCGGTCACTTTCCACAGCAGCGGAACCGGCGGCGTGGCCTTGGCCGCGGGCGCGGCGGGTGCGGCCGGGCGTGCGGCGGCACCACCGGCACCGATCAACAGGCCCGCGGCGATCAGCATCGGGGACAACAGGCGCGACAACATCGACATGTTCAAACCTCTCCTTCGGGAGCGTGGTACGCCTGCTCACCCGCGTCCACGCGCAGGTCCAGGCGGTTTTCAGGGGGCGTCAGCGGGCAGGTCGCGAACGGGGTGAACGCGCACGGTGGGTTGTAGGCGTGATTGAAATCGATCACCACGCGGCCCTGGTCATCCGGCGCGGGCAGATCCAGATAACGACCCGCCGGATAGCTGCCGTGGCCGCTGGTGCGGTCGCCGAAGATGACGAACAGGTCGCGGCCCGGTTCGCCGATCGCTTCCAGCCGCCAGGTGCGGCCGTCGCGCTCGAATTCCAGCGCGCCGGCATTGGGCATGTTGGTGGTCAGCCCGGTGATGTCCACGATCGGCAGCGTCTTGCCGGCCGGATGCGGCACGAAGCGCGCGGTGACGCGCCAGGTGGGACCGCCCGGCCAGTAGGTCAGGCCGGTGAAGTTCGTCCGCGACGGCGCATCGGCATGCTTGACCCGCAGTGCGAAACGCTCGCCGCGATGGATCAGGCTGAGCCGGCCCTTGTCATCGTCGAAGGCGATGACCGTCGGGGTGGGATCACGATCGCTGAAGAAGCGGATGCGGCCGGTGACCGGTTTTCCGTCCACGCGCATCGGCACGCCACGCTCCGGCGTGAACCAGACGGTCGTGCCTTCACGCGCGACCATGCCGAGCTTGTCCGGGCCCACGGCGAGGCGGATGCCGCTGCCCGGCCCGCGACCGATGTAATGCGCTTTGTGCTCCAGCCAATGCAGGCCGACCAGGCTGGTCCAGCCATCGGCGGCATGCAGTTCCTCGTAGCGCTGTTGCCGCCACTGCTGCTGTCCGGCTTCGAAGGCCGGATCGATGGCGACCTTGGCCGGCGCCGCCTCGTTCCTGCCGCCACACGCGGACACGCCCACTGCCAGCAGCAACGCGGCGGCCCACACTCCCCAGTGCTTCCCCATGACCTTCCCCTCAACGTCCGCGCAGGAACCAGCGGTCGATTTCCGCCAGTGAAAAACGCGCCCAGGTCGGTCGGCCGTGATTGCACTGACCCGAGCGTTCGGTGATTTCCATGTCGCGCAACAGTCCGTTCATTTCCGGCACCGTCAGGCGCCGGTTGGCGCGCACTGCACCGTGACAGGCCATGGTCGACAACAGTTCGTCGCGGGCACTGGCGATGCGCCGGCTCTGGCCATGCTCGCGCAGGTCGGTCAGCACGTCGCGCAGCAGCGCCTCGGGTTCGGCATTGGCCAGCAGCGCCGGAATGCTGCGCACGTGCAGCGAGCCGGGGCCGGCGCGGGTGATTTCAAAGCCCAGCGAGGTCAAGGTCTCGGCTTCGCGCTCGGCGGTATCGGCATCGCGTTCGCCGACCGCCAGGGTGATCGGGACCAGCAGCGGTTGCGCATGCAGGCCCATGCCATCGTGCGCGGTTTTCAGGCGTTCGTAGCCGATGCGTTCGTGCGCGGCATGCATGTCCACCACGATCAGGCCTTCGGCGTTCTCGGCCAGGATGTAGATGCCATGCAGCTGCGCGATCGCATAGCCCAGCGGTGGCACGCCACTGTCGGTGGCGGTCACCGGCAGACCGTTTTCAGTCGGCATCGGCGGCAAGGTGCCCGCCGCCGGGGTTCCGCCGGGCGCGCCATACAGCGCTGCATAGGCGGATGGCGCATCGGCCACGCGCAGCCCCAGCGGTGATTGCTGCGGGCGCCAGTCGCCGCCCATGCCACCCCCACCGCCTGCTCCATTACCGGCCAGTGCATAGCCGGTGCCGCCGGAGGACGGCAGACCGTAGGCGGGCGCCGCAGTGGCAACACTCTCGGTGGCATGCACCTGCGGACCGGCCGCGGTCATGCCAGCGCGCGTTTCCGCCAAGGCTTCCTTGAGCGTGCGGTAGACGAAGTCATGGATCAGCCGCGAATCGCGGAAACGCACTTCATGCTTGGCCGGATGCACGTTGACGTCGACGCGGGTCGGGTCCAGTTCCAGGAACAGCACATACGCAGGCTGGCGGCCATGGAACAGCACGTCGCCGTAGGCCATCTTCACCGCGTGCGCGACGCTGCGGTCACGCACCGAGCGGCCGTTGACGTACAGGTACTGCTGATCGGTGCTGGCCCGCGAATAATGCGGCTGCGCGATCCAGCCATGCAGGCGCAGGCCGGCACCGCTGTGGTCCACGCGCAGTGCCTGGTTGGCGAAATCTTCGCCCAGCGTCTCGCCCAGGCGCGCATCGGAATACAGATCACCGGGCTTGTAGCGGCGCGAGGGTTTGCCATTGTGCGATACGCGCAGCTCGACATCCGGGCGCGCCAGCGCGAGCGAACGCAGCCACTCTTCGATATGGCCCAGCTCGGTGCGCTCGGCACGCAGGAACTTGCGGCGCGCCGGCACGTTGTAGAACAGCTCGCGCACTTCCACCGTGGTACCGGGCGCATGTGCGCGCGGGGTGACTTCGCCGAGCCGGCCGCCTTCGATCTGCAGGGCGGAGCCGTGCGCGTCGATGGCGCGGCGCGAGCTCAGGGTGAAACGGCTCACCGAGGCGATCGATGGCAGCGCTTCGCCGCGGAAGCCGAGCGTGGCCACCGATTCCAGATCATCCAGGCTGGCGATCTTGCTGGTGGCGTGGCGCGACACCGCCAGCGCGAGTTCTTCGGGTGCGATGCCACCGCCATCGTCGCGGATCCGGATCAGCCGCACGCCGCCCTCTTCGAGGTCGATATCGACCCGGGTGGCGCCCGCATCCAGCGCGTTCTCGACCAGTTCCTTGACCACGGACGCAGGGCGTTCGACCACTTCGCCGGCGGCGATCTGGTTGATCAGGATCTCGGGGAGCTGGCGGATGCTCATGCGCACCTCCCGGCAGCGGAGGTGGCAGGCGGGGCGGCAAGGCGGAGGCGGGAAACGGACGTCATCCCGTGATGATAGCGTGCGCCGGGCGATGCAACCCGCAGGGGTTACTTGCTGCCACCCGCCACGGTACCGGCGGCGTCGATTTCGGCCTGGGCGCGCGCGGCGTACAGGGTACCCGGCGGCGGCTGGCGGCTGAAGAAGGTGTGCACGCCGTCGAGCACCGCACCGGCGATCTGGCGCTGGTAGGCCGGGTCGATCAGGCGGCGCTCTTCATCCGGATTGGAGATGAAGGCGGTTTCGACCAGCATCGCCGGCATGTCCGAGGTACGCAGCACCGCGAAGTTGGCGCGTTCGATGTTGGGCTTGTGGTTCTTGCCGATCCGCTTCAGGCCGCCGAGCACGTGCCCGGCCGCGTCTTCGGAAGCCTTCATGTAGCCGCTCTGGGCCAGATCGAGCAGCACGTTGGCCAAGGTGCCTTCGGTCTGCTGCAGGCGTACGCCACCGACCAGATCGGCGGCGTTTTCCTTGTCGGCCAGCCAGCGGGCGCGCTGCGAGGAGGCGCCCTTGGTCGAGAGCACATACACCGACGAGCCGGTCGCCGCACGGTTTTCGGCAGCATCGGCATGGATCGAGATGAACATGTCGGCCTTGGCCGCACGTGCCTTCTGCGCGCGCATCGGCAGCGGGATGAACACGTCGCTGTCGCGGGTCAGGTAGGCCTTCAGGCCGGGCGTTGCGTTGATCTGGCGAGCCAGTTCACGCGCCACCGCCAGGGTGATGTCTTTTTCGCGCTTGCCGGTCGGGCCGACCGCGCCGGGATCCTGGCCGCCATGGCCCGGATCGATCGCGATCACCAGCGGCCGCATGCCGGCACGCATCTTGACCCGCGAGGCGTCGCTGGGCATCGCCGGACGCGGATTGTCCTGCGGCGTGACCGGGGTCGGCGTCGGCACCGGCGTGGGAACCGGCGCACTGGCGACAACGGCGCCGGTTGCCTGACCGGCCAGGATCGCCGCCGGCGAGGCGCTGTTGCTGGCGGCGTTGGCGGTGCCGGCGGCCGCGACATTCACGGTGGTCGCGGTGGTCGCCGTCGGGCCCGGGGCAGGCGCCGAGGTGGCGACCGTGGCACTGGCCTGCTGGCGCACCGAAGCCGTCAGCAAGGCGGTGGCGCGCGCGGCATCGCTGCGCGCCTGTGCGGACTGGGCGGCGGTCTGCGCGGGGGTCGGTGCCGGCGCGGAAGCGGTCGGCGCCGGTGAAGGCACCGCAGCCTGCGCAGCGGCCGGCATCGGCGCGGGCGCAGTGGCAACGGTGGTCGCGCTCGGCGCATCGCCCGGCCACTCGATCACCAGCCGCGACTGATCGCCCTGCTTGATCATCTGCGGACGGAACGGCGCCACCGATTCGGCCAGGTCGAACACCACGCGGAACGTGCCCGGCACCGGCTGCCCGGTGCGGACCGCGGTGACCACGCCCTTCGGCGCAGGCAGTTTGAGGTTGCGGATCGCGCTGGAGTCCGGGAAATCGACCACCAGGCGGTTCGGACCGGCCAGGGACAGGGTCTTGTACCCCCCGCTGCCGGCCAGCGAAATCTCCGCACGGGTCCCGGTCGCACCGGTCTCCACGGCCACCTGGCGGACTTCGCCCGCCCACGACAGCGCGCTCGCCAGACAGAGTCCGACGGCAGTGCAGAGGGCAGCGAGAGATTTCCCCATTGGCATAGGTCAGGATTCAATCACCGCGCTGAATGAAATGCAACTCCTTTTCCCTTAATAATCCGTAACCTGCCGGTGTTTCCTAGTGTCAGCCGACAGAAAGGGCCTGCAAGTCACCCCCTTGAGGCAGCCGTTGGAGCCATTCACGACCCGACGGGCTGGTCCCGGTGAGCCGGGCACGGCGTCCCTGGCCGTGGATGTCCAGTGCCACTTCCAGGTCGGTGGGCGGCAGCGCGCCGGCGCCCCGCTCCGGCCATTCGACCAGCCACAAAGAGGCGCTGCCTTCGTCCAGCCCGAGGAAATCCAGCTCCTGCGCGTTGCCGATCCGGTACAGATCCAGGTGCCAGGCCTCGTGGCCGTCGGCCAGCGGATAGCGCTCCACCAAGGTGTAGGTGGGGCTGCGGATCGCGCCCTGCACGCCCAGCGCGCGCAGCAGTGCGCGGGCCAGGGTGGACTTGCCGGCGCCCAGGTCGCCCTGCAGCTGCATCACCGCCTGCGGCGGCCGGGTCGCGGCCAGCCATTGGCCGAGCAGGTCGGTGTCTTCGGTCTGCGCGAGGAAAAACTCGATCATGTTTACACGTCCGGATTGACCAGCCGGCGCAGCGGCGCCAGCAGATCGGTGGGAAGCAGGCCCCGCTGGCCGTCACTGGCGGCGGCATCGCCGGCCAGGCTGTGCAGCAGCGCGCCGGTGCTGGCGGCGTCGAAGGCGCCCAGCCCCTGCGCGCGCAGGGCGGCAATGATGCCGGTGAGCAGGTCGCCCATGCCACCCACGGCCATGCCAGGGTTGCCGGCGGCCACTACCCGCGGCAGCGCGTCGGGTGCGACGACCACGGTGCCGGCGCCCTTCAGCACCACCACGGCGTGGAAACGCGCGGCCAGCGCGGTCGCCGCCGTGAAGCGGTCGGCCTGCACCTGCGCGGTGCTCAGCCCGAGCAGCCGCGCCGCCTCGCCCGGGTGCGGGGTCAGGATCGCGTCGCTGAGTGTCCGTGGCGCCTTGGCCAGCAGATTCAGGGCGTCGGCATCGATCACCAGCGGTTTGCCGCTGGCCAGCACCTGCCGCCAGAGTTCGTGCGCCCAGTCGTCCTGGCCCAGGCCAGGCCCGATCGCGATCACCCCGGCACGGGGCAGCAGGGACTGCAGCTCCTGCGCGTCCTGCACGGCATGCACCATCGCTTCGGGCAGGCGCGCGAGCAGCGGTGCGACGTGCGGTGACTGGGTCGCCACGCTGACCAGCCCGGCGCCGGCGCGCAACGCCGATTCACTGGCCAGCATCACCGCCCCGCCGCTGCCGAGATTGCCGCCCACGCACAACACGTGGCCGGATTCGCCCTTGTGGGTGTTGGCGCGGCGCGCCGGCAGCTGCGCACGCAGTCGCGATGGCTGCCAGCACTCGGCGCTGTGCTGCACGCATGCCACTGCGGCTTGAGGCAGCTCCAGCGGTGCCAGACGACGTCCGCCAACATGTTCCAGCGCCGCGCCGGTGTACAGGCCCTGGTGGCGCACGATGAACTGCAGCGTGAGCGTGGCGCGGACCGCGACGCCCGGCACGTTGCCGGTCTGCGCATCCACGCCGCTGGGGACGTCCAGCGACAACACCGGCACGCCCGCCGCGTTGATGGCCGTGATCAGATCGGCCGCCGCGCCAGCCGGGGCACGGTTCAGGCCGATGCCGAACAGCGCGTCCACCAGCAGGTCCACCGCCGGCACGCGGCCATCAAAGCGCTCCACCCCACCGCCGGCGGCGATGAAGGCCTGCTCGGCCTGCCGGGACAACGGCGTCGCCGGGGCATCGGTGTCCAGCCGCAGCACCGTCACCGGGCGGCCGGCCTCGCGGGCCAGGCGCGCCACGACGTAGCCATCGCCGCCGTTGTTGCCGGCACCGACCACCACCCCGATCCGCTGCGCCTGCGGCCAGCGCTCCAGCAGGCAGTGCCAGGCGGCCTGGCCGGCCTGCTCCATCAGTGAGGCGCCGCCATCGCCCCGCAGGGCACTGGCCTGCGCATCCAGGCGGCGCGCGGCGGCGATATCGAACAGTTCAGCAAGCTCGGGCATGCCGGGATTCTATACTTGTCGCCCAGGCGCAGCCTTGCCGCGCCCTTCCCAGGCTCCGTTTCCGCCCAGGCCATGTCCGCCGTCCCCCTGCCCGCCCCCGTCCATCTGGCCCGCGCCGCCGAACGCATCCGTGCGATCGCGCGCGTGCACGGCTTCCAGCGCTGCGGTGTGTCCGGCATCGATCTGCGCGAGGACGAAGCGCACCTGGCCGACTGGCTGGGCAAGGGCCTGTACGGCACGATGGAATGGATGGCGCGGCACGGCACGCTGCGCGCGCGGCCGGACGAACTGCTGCCGGGCACCGTGCGGGTGATCTCGGTCGGCATGGATTACGGCCACAAGGACGACGCCGAGGCCTGGAACACCCTGCACGATGGCGACCGCGCCTACGTGGCGCGTTATGCGCTGGGCCGCGATTACCACAAGTTGATGCGCAACCGGCTGCAGAAGTTCGCCGACAGCATCGCCGCCGAGATCGGGCCGTTCGGCTACCGCGTCTTCGTCGATTCGGCCCCGGTACTGGAGCGCGCACTCGCCCGCAACGCGGGGCTGGGCTGGATCGGCAAGCACACCTGCCTGATCGACAAGCAGGGCGGCTCGTGGTTCTTCATCGGCGAAATCTACATCGACCTGCCGCTGCCGGTGGATACGCCGGCCAGTGCGCACTGCGGCACCTGCACGCGCTGCATCGATGTCTGCCCGACCCAGGCGATCATCGCCCCGCACCGCCTGGATGCACGCCGCTGCATCTCCTATCTCACCATCGAACACGACGGTGCGATTCCCGAAGAGATGCGCACGGCGATGGGCAACCGCATCTACGGCTGCGACGACTGCCAGCTGGTCTGCCCCTGGAACAAGTTCGCCAAGCGCACCGACGAGCCGGATTTCCGTGCGCGCAACGAGCTGGACACCGCCTCGCTCGCCCAGTTGTTCGCCTGGGAGGAAGACGAGTTCCTGCGCCGCACCGAAGGCAGCCCGATCCGCCGCAGCGGGCATGAGCGCTGGCTGCGCAACATCGCCGTGGCACTGGGCAATGCGCCGACCCACGCCGAGACACTCGCTGCGCTGCACGCACGGCGCGAGCATCCCTCGGCGATCGTGCGCGAGCATGTGGCCTGGGCCCTGCAGCAGCACGCCGCGCGCGCCACGGCGGGATGAAGCATCCCCGCCGACGTGCGACCATGGTGTCCCGTCCGTACCGTTTGGCCTGATCCCTCCATGGACCGCAGCGCGCAGATTCTCACGCCCAGCCAGCTCAACATCCTGGCCCGCGACCTGCTGGAAGGCGCGTTCCCGCTGATCTGGGTGGAGGCCGAGCTGGGCAGCGTCACGCGCCCCGCTTCGGGCCATATGTATTTCACGCTGAAGGATGCGCGCTCGCAGATCCGTGCGGCGTTGTTCAAGCCCAAGAGCCAGTGGCTGAAGTTCGTGCCGCGCGAAGGCATGCGCGTGCTCGCGCGTGGCCGGCTGACCCTGTACGAAGCCCGCGGCGAGTACCAGATGGTGCTCGACCACATGGAAGAAGCCGGCGAAGGCGCCCTGCGCCGCGCCTTCGAGCAGCTCAAGGCACGCCTGGAGGCCGAGGGCCTGTTCGCCCCCGAGCGCAAGCGGCCGCTGCCGGCGCATGTGCGTCGCCTGGCGGTGATTACCTCGCCGACCGGCGCTGCTGTGCGCGACGTGCTGAGCGTGCTCGAGCGGCGTTTTCCGATGCTCGAGGTCGATCTGCTGCCCAGCCTGGTACAGGGCGACAGCGCGGCCGCGCAGCTCACCTCATTGCTGCGCTCGGCCGATGCCAGCGGCCGTTACGACGTGATCCTGCTGACCCGCGGTGGCGGCTCGATGGAGGATCTCTGGGCCTTCAACGATGAGCAGCTGACCCGTGCGATCGCGGCCAGCCAGACCCCGGTGGTGTCTGCGGTGGGTCACGAAACCGACTTCAGCCTGGCCGACTTCGCCGCCGACCTGCGCGCGCCGACGCCCTCGGTCGCGGCCGAACTGCTGGTCCCCGACCAGCGCGACCTCCTGCTGCGCGTGCGTCGCCTCGATGCACGCCTGGCGCAATTGCAGCGGCACAGCCTGGGGCAGGCGATGCAGCGCGCCGACCGTGCCCTGCTCCGCCTCAACGCCCAGGGCCCGCAGTCGCGCCTGCAGCTGCTGCAGCGCCGGCAGCAGGACGTTGCGCGCCGCCTGCACGCGGCCTGGACCACGCAGCATCAGAACCGACTTGCCCACCTGCGCCACGCCGCGGCCGTACTGCGCAGCGGCCATCCGCAGCGCCGGCTGGACGCCCTGCGTGAGCGCCTGCAGCGCCTGCAGCCGCGCGCGGACAGTGCGATCGGCCGCCAGCTGCAGCGCGACGGCCTACGCCTGCGTGCCCTCGCCCGCTCCATGGAAGCGGTCAGTCCGCTGGCCACGGTTGCGCGGGGCTACGCGATCCTGACCCGTGACGACGATGGCAGCCTGGTGCGCTCGCCCCTGCAGGTGCGCCCGGGCGATACGCTCAAGGCACGCGTGCAGGACGGCGTGATCGACGTAACGGTCAACGAACCGGCGCGCTGATCCAGCGCATCGCCGATAAGGCGTTGACGGTCAGCGCCCCGCGCTCTCGCAGAATTTCTGCCGGTACTCCATCGCCTTCGGCATCAACGCCTGCAGGTTCTGGATGCGCGTGCCGGGATTGGGATGCGTGGACGCGAATTCCGAGGTCGACTGCCCGCCGCTGGCCTGCCCCATCCGCTCCCACAACGGGATCGCCTCCTGCGGATCGAAACAGGCCGCCGCGGCCAGCATCAGGCCCACTTCATCGGCCTGGGTTTCATGGCTGCGCGCGTACGGCAGCAGGTAGCCGTAGCCCATCGCCGACATCATCATCTGCTGCTGTTGCGGGTCCATGCCGCTGGCGGCGCCGGCCATCTGCCCGATCTGGGTCATCTTCTGCTGGGCCATGCGCTGGGCACCATGGCGCAGCAACGCATGCGCGATCTCATGGCCCATCACCACGGCCATCGCATCCACCGTGCGCGCCACCGGGATCAGCCCCGTGTACACCGCCATCTTGCCGCCCGGCAGGCAGAACGCATTGGCCTGCTCGGAGGGAATCACGTTGACCTCCCACTCGAAATCACGCGCGAAATGCGCCGGCTTCAGTCCATGTTCTTCGGCGAGGGCGGTTTCCACCACGTCCACCTTGGCGATCAGGCGCTGGGCGATCGCCTGGATCTCGCGCGACTGCGGCGCGTTGGGATCCAGCGGCCGCTCCTGCGCCAGGATCTCCTGGTAGGCCTGCAGGCCCAGCGCCTTTTCCTGGGTGGCATCCAGCGAGCTGTCGATCAGCACGCTCTCGCCGGTATACGGATCCACGGCGCGGTTGGAGAACCAATAGAACGCCGCATAGCCGGCAAACGCCAGCAGCACCCACCAGCGGATGTTGCCGAACAGGCCCGGCCGCCGGGCGCGGCCCTGCTGCTGACCGCCGAATGGATCGTTGCGCATGCGCTTGGTTCCTGAGATGGCCGTGGCACCCTGCCCGACGCTGTGCCAATCCTAGAACGCGCGCCGTGCGGCCGGGTGAAATCCAGCCGCAGGGGCGATCGGTCAGATCCCGCGCACCAGCCGAAAGCCGATCCGTGCGCTGGTGGTGTCCGAGTCCTGCGACTGCCGCCACGCGGCGCGGGTCTGGGCCGGCGCATTGGCCCAGTTGCCGCCGCGGATCACGCGCTGCCGGCAGCCCGGGTTGAACCAGGCCAAGCCGTCGGACGGCGCGCGCCGGTAGCTGGCATGCCAGCAGTCGGCCACCCATTCGCTGAGGTTGCCGGCGATGTCGTGCAGGCCCCACGGATTGGGATCGAAGCTGGCGACCGGCGCCGGCCCCCAATACCCATCGCCATAGCCGACGAAGGCGTTGTACCAGTGCCGCCCGGAGGGCGAGACATCCTCGGCACCGGTGAAGTTGCCCGCACGCGCCGGCGGGGTACCCGCATCGCCCCACGGGTAGCGGCCGCTGCTGCCCGCGCGCAGGGCGTACTCGAATTCGGCCTCGCTGGGCAGCCGGTACGAGCGCCCGGTCTGCTCGGACAGCCAGCTGGCGTAGTTCTCCGCATCGCGCACGCTGACGTGCATCACCGGCAGATTGGCGAGGGCCTCGGCGCCGTTGTAATCGGACTGCCAGTCCACCCCGCTGCGCCGCACGAAATTGCCGCTGCGCTCGTCGTACACGATCGAATGGCCGCGCCGCGTGGCGCGGGGGCGGGCCTTGGTGGCCTGCACATAGCGACGGAAATCGGCGACGGTCACTTCGGTGATCGACATCGCGAAGCCGCGTTCGAACCGTACGTAATGCGAGGGCTTTTCGGCATCGGTCGCGCCCAGCTCGTTCTCGGCCGCGCCCATCTGGAACCCGCCATGCGGCACCACGATCATCTGCGGCCCACGGCCCCCATCGCGCAGCGCATCGCTGAACACCTGGCGCGGCCGGAAGCTGCCGTAATGGGTGACCAGTTCGATGCGCTCGCGCAGCTGTCCCACCACGGGATCGCCGGGCAAGGCGATGCGCAGCGCGTCCTCCAGCTTCTGCCGCGCCGGCTTGAGCCCCTGTGGCGTGGCCAGATCGCGCAGGCCCTCGTTGCGCAGCCGCGCCAGGGTATCGGCGCGGATTCTCTCGATGCGTTCAAAGGCATCGGCGATGGTGATCGAGGAGTCACGGACTTTGGCCGCTTCCGCCAGCCAGGTACCCGCGGTGGCGAAATCGGTGGCCCGCGCAGCCGTTTCCGCACGCCGGATCAGTGCGCTCTCGGCCGCTGCCAGTCCTTGCCGGGCACGCGAACCGTCGGCATCCAGCGCCAGCGCTTCGCGGAAATTGGGAATGGCCCCATCGCCATCCTCGCCGATGCGGTCGGCACGCAGATCCTCTTCGCCGGCGCGGTTATAGGCCACCACGCGCTGGGCGATCTCCACCCGCGACTGCAGCTCGCGCACCTTGGCATCGTCCGGCGCCAGGGTGAGCAGGACCAGGGCCATTTCGCTGGCCTCGGCGAGCGCCTCGCGCTGCCTGAGCGGGCGATCCAGCAAGGCGGAAGCCTCCTCCAGCAGACGCTGCCGGGCGCGTTTCAGGCCGGCCTCGGCCGCGCGGTCCTTCGGATCGTGCCGCAGCAGCGCGAGCCAGATCGGGATCGCGTCCTCGGCGGTGCGGTACAGCCGGTCTTCCTCGAAGGCGCGTGCGGCATCGCGGCGGGCCTGTGCGACCCCGTCCTCGACGAGGGTCACGGCGGGCGGCTCCCAGCGCTCCACGGTCTCGGCAGCGTCCTCACCGCCGATGGTCACCTGCGCCACCGGTGCGCTCGCCTTGGCCGCTGCCTTGGCCGGGGCGGCGGCAGGCGTTGCCGCGGGCGCGGGGGCCGGCGCGGGCGAACAGCCGGCCAGCAGGCCCAACAGTGCAGTGAACAGCAGCGGCAATGTGCCTGACGGTCGCAAATGAACTCCTCGGGGTGTGCCTGCGCGCAGTGCAGTCCAGGCGGCATGCCGACGGCGCGGACAGGGGATCATCATAATCGCCACCGTCGTGGGCGGCGACCGCCAACGGCCCGGGTGTTCATCACCGCGCGGCGGCATGCCGGCCGTAACACGGGGTTAGGCTATCCTCCCCGACCTGAGCATCCCCTTTGCAGTACATGGAATCCCACGTGGCTTACTGGATCAAAACCCCGGCGGAACTGGACGAGCGCTACCGCCAGCGCCCCACCCGCATCGGCCTGGACACCGAGTTCATCCGCGAACGTACGTACTGGCCGCAACTGGCGCTGGTACAGATGGCGGTCGGTGACGAAATCCTGCTGATCGACCCGTTGATCCCCGGCATGAACGAGGCGCTGGCGCCGTGGCTGGCCGATACCGCCATCCTCAAGATCATGCACAGCGCCAGCGAAGACCTGGTCACCTTCAAGGTGGCCTGCGGGGTGCTGCCGCGCCCGTTGTTCGACACCCAGATCGGCGCATCGCTGGCCGGCATCGGCGGTGGCATGGGCTACCAGAAACTGGTCACCGCGGTCACCGGCGTAACCCTGGCCAAGGGCGAGACCCGCTCGGACTGGATGCGCCGCCCGCTCTCTGAGGCGCAGCTGGAGTACGCCGCCGACGACGTCGAATACCTCTTCCAGATCCACGACACCATCGACGCGCGCCTGGAAGAACTGGGCCGCCGCCAGTGGCTGCAGGATGACGCCGAGCGCCTGCTCGCCAGTGTCGAGAACGATGAAGAGCGCTGGCCGCACGTGGCGATGCGCTCGGCACAGTTCATGGACACCCCTGCGCAGCTGCGTCTGCTGCGGCTGCTGCGCTGGCGCGACGTGCAGGCGCGTGCCAGCGACAAACCGCGCAGCTGGGTGCTCGACAACGAGCTGGCCGCCGTGCTCGCACGCACCCCGCCGGTCGATGTGGATGCGCTGTCCACGCTGATGGAAGGCTTCCCGAAGGCCCCACGCAAGCTGGCCGCGCAGGTATGGCAGGCACTGATCACCCCGCTTGCCGACGAAGCCGACGCACCGCTGGCGCTGCCGGCCAACGATGCCAACAAGCAGGCCCTCAAGCGGCTGCAGGATGCCGTCACCGCGCGCAGCGCCGAACTCGGCCTGCCCGATGGCGTGCTGGCCTCGCGCAAGCATCTGGAAAGCTATCTGGAGCGCCGCCAGTGGCCGGCCGCGCTCGCGGGCTGGCGCCAGCAGGAACTGGAATCGCGCCTGCATCCGCTGCTGCCTGCCGCCTGAGCCGGGCAGGCGCGGCACATGCTAGCGTTGGACCCGACGCGCCGGAGGGGCGCGTAGCCGCTGGCGGCAACCCGTCGCCAGCCAAACCCCACAAGGAAGTACGCCATGCCTGGACACCGCTCTCCGCTGCTGATCGCCACCCTGTTGGCCCTCCTGTCGACCCCGCCCGCGCTGGCACGCAAGCCACTGGACCCCGCGCAGGAGCACGATCTGAAACTGTTGGCGCTGATCGAAAAGTCGCTCGGAGAGGGGTTGGCAGTCGTACTGATTCCCAATCCGCACGACGCGGTGGCCAAGGGCGACCTCGGTGTGCGGCCCGGCAGCATCGACTTCTACCTGCGCGACACCATCGTCGACCGCACCCCGGTTTCCACTCAGGTCATCTGGCGCAACCGCGAAAATGCGTCGGTCGGCTTCCTGCAGTCGTTTCCGACCAATACGCTGGAAGAAAACCCCAAGGCAGTGTATCTGGGGGAGACGTTCGAGGTGCAGGTCATTCCGGCCGGCACCTACCTGTTGTCCGGGGCGGTCGGCTATCAACTGGACAGCCCGCTGCCCAAGCCCACCGGCAAGCCAGCGGCCGCCAGCAAGGGGCCGCCTGCCATCGGCACGGTGCGGCTGCGCAATGTGGATTTCGAGCAGGCCTACCTGACCCGGCAGTGGAGCCCGGGCTATGTCACTTCCACCGACCATAGCCGCACGTACTGCACGACCGTGCGTGTCGTCTCCGGAGAGTGCACGGCCACGGCCAAGGAAACCTATACCACCCAGCAGGCCCACGCGGGCATGTATGTGGACGCGGTCAAACAGCGCAAGGTGGTAGCCACCCGCCTTGAAACGGAAATCCCGGCCTTGCAGGCGCCTGCGAGCTTCACCGTGGCGGCCGGGCAACTGGTGGTGGCCAGCCATGTCAGCGTCGGCAACGGCGGCATCGGCATCGACTCCAAGCGCTGTCGCACGGGCCCGGACAAGGCTGTGGATTGCCCGCTGCAACAGCTCACCTTCCACGTCAAACCGATCAGCGCCCGCGATGCGCGTTTCACCTTGCTGCTGAACACCCCCTACCGCGCAGTCAGCAAAAAGATGCTACAGCGGATGAAGAACATCGACTCACTGCAAGTCGATCTGATCGGGACGACCGGGCCGGTCGATCCGGTGTTTGGAACGCCGGTCACCACTGTGTTCAATGCCGCCAAGTAGACCTTGATCGCGCGCAACCATGGGTATTTTCCTTCCGTACTTTCCTGCACGCCGATTGCCTAGAATGCGCGATTGATCTTCGACAAGGACGTGGTCCCCATGACCGATTCCCCCAGCGACGCGTTTGAGCTGCGCCAGCGCGCACGCGATGCGCTGCAGCAGACGCGCTACGACGATCTCGACCGGCTCCTGACCGGGCTGGAGCAGCGCTGGCTCGATGGCGGGTCGCCCCGCTACGGCTACGGTTGGCTGCTGTCCACCCTGATCGACCCGGCGCAGGCCCTGCCCGCACGACTTCAGCAGGCACAACATTGGTGCGCGCAGCAGCCACACAGCCCGCACCCGTGGGTAGCGCTGGGGGCGCTGTGGGACCGTGTCGCCAGCCAGATCCGCTCGAGCGAGACCGCCAACCTGATCCGCGACGCGCAGTGGACCGGGGCCAGCCTTGCCCGCGACCATGCGCTGGCCGCGTGGCTGCGCGCGATCGCGCTGCATCCGCGCCCGGCCTTCGTGCTGGGCAAGGTGATGCGGCTGACCTGCTACCTGGGGGAACCGCGCTGGCTGCACCAGCTGCAGCGCGGTGGGCGAGCGGAGCTGTACGCATCCCTGCAGCAGCAGGATCCGGACGGCTACGCGGCGGCACTGGCGCTGCTGGCGCCTTACGGCGCCCCCTTGGCGGAACTGCCGGCGTTGCCAGCACGGCTGGCGCAGCGCACCGAAGACGACTTCGAATACGCCGCCGATTACTGGTTGCAGCACGCGCTGGCGTTGCGCGCGGACGATGTCGACCTGCTCGAAACCTTCCTGTACTACCTGTACCCGCGCTGGGGCGGCAGCCACGCGCTGATGCAGGACTTCATCGACGGCCCGTATGCAGCCCGGCTGATGCTGCCGCATCGCAACCGCCTGCGGGTGATGAAGGAACGCGACTGGCTCTGGTTCGCGCCGGAGGCCGATGAAGAAGAGGCGATCGCCCAGCACGACACCGCCTACGCGAACCTGCTCGACCTGCACCTGGATGCGCCCACGCGCGCGCTGGTGCTGTGCTGGTGGGCGACGCTGGATTACAAGCTGGGCCGCGATGAGCCCGAAGAAAACGACGTGCGCTGGGACGCGGCACGCATGACACATGCCTACACCTGCCTGGCCGAGGCGTTCGCGCTGGACCCGGCCTCCGTGGTCGAGGAAGGCATGAACGTGCTGGAAGCCTGCGCCCTGTTCGCGCACGTCGAAGGCGCCGATGCGTTGTTCGCGCAGGTGCTGGCCAGCGTCGAGATGTCCACCGACAGCGCACATGCGCTGGCGTGGCTGTCGGCCGCGCGCCATACCGGGCTGTTCGGTTTCAGCGTCGACACGCCCCTGGCCGCACGGCATCTGCAACGCGCGATGGCGATGGCCGAGGAGGACGAGGTGAACCTCTCCACAGTGGCGGCCAACCTGTTCTGCGACGTATCCGTCCCAGCCGGCCTGCACATGATGCAGCAGCTTGCCGAAGGCGGCGACCGCCGCGCGATGGCGGCGATGGTGGACCTTCACCGCGGCCGCGTGGCCGGCCGCGACTTCCCCGCCTTCGCCGATCCGGCCCAGGCCGCGGCGTGGACCGAGCGCGCCATTGCGGCGGGCGACCTGGTGGCGATCTACAACCGTGCCTGGGAGCTGAGCGAAACCTTCAAGCACACGCCCGACCCGGCCCTGCAGGAGCAGTCACGCGCGCTGTACCGCCGTTGCGTGGACGAGGCCGCCCCCCACGACCGCGTGTGGCAGCCGGCGCACATGAACCTGGCGGTGCTGCTGTACCAAGGCGAGGATGACCGCGACAAACAGGAAGCCGTGTTCGACCTGCTCGGCCCGCTGTGGTGGCGTGGCGACACTGCCAACCGCGCCTGGGCCGCCGGCTTCCTGGCCGACGTGTTCCACTTCGGCAACGGTGTGCCCGCCAACGCGTTCCTGGCCAAGATCTGGGTGGACCGGGCGGCCGAAGCCGAGCCGGACAATGCCGACGTACTGCGCATGCGCCCGCTGATCGACGGCCAGGGCAAGCTGTTTGGCGCCACCCGGGCAGCGAGACAACAGGCGCGCGACCGCGACACCGTGGACCTGCGCAGCTGGCAGCTCACCTTCGGCCTGGACTCCGTACCGGACCGCCAGGACGTGCAGCCGGCATGAGCCGCATGTTGCGCGCCCTGCCCGTCCTGCTGCTGGGCCTGTGTGGCGCAACGGTGCCGGCCGTGGCCACGGCTGCCACCGATGCCGACAGCCGCAGTGCCTGCGCCGCCGATCCAGGCGGCTGTCCGGTGTGGATGCCGACGCAGCGAGACATGCGCGCCCTCCTGCGTGACTACTACTGCGGCCAGATCGACCGTGGACGGTTGCAGCCACCGGTGCTGCCGCTGGCCAGTGCGACCACTTCGTCGGTGAACTGCGCTGCACTCTCGCCCGCCGACAGCTACAACTACGTATGTGGCGGCGAGATGGCGTTCGTCGGCAAGGACGGCCGGCGCTACTTCCTGGGCTTCAGTCCGACCCTGCGGCGGGAGGATGACGGCCGCACGGCCGTGTATGAAGGCGACCATTGGCAGATAGTGGAACCGCTGCCCGCCACCAGCGCCTGTCCGGCTGTGCCGCGTCACTGACCCGGCTGCACAAACAGCAACGCCCCGCGATCGCGGGGCGTTGCCGGAACCACTCGCTGTCACCGGTGCCCTGCGGCACCGGTGGTCGCGTGTCTTACCAGTTCATGTTGAGCGAGACACCCACGGTGCGCGGTTCGTTGTAGACCGCGGCCATGTAGTTCTCGATCACACCCTTGAGGTTCTTCTCATTGGTGATGTTGCGCGCGAACAGCGCCACTTCCCAGGCACCGTAGTTGGCCGAGTAGCCCAGCTTCAGGCCGCCTTCGAAGCTGCCCTTGGAGTTGAACTCGGCCGAGTCGTACAGCACGAAGCTGGTGTAGCCCTGCTTGTTCCAGTCGGTGGAGACGAAGAACACATCGGCGTCATTGACCGGCATGTCGTAACGCGCGGCCAGGTTGATGTTGTACTTCGGTGCGTTCGGCAGCGGGTTGCCGTTGATCTGCGCGAAGGTGTTGGCACCGACCTTGATGGTCGGATCGTTCACCGTGCAGACCACGGCGCCGTTCAGGGCGCAGACCTGCGCGTACACGCGGTCGTCCTGGATTTCGCTGTGCAGCAGGCTGACACCGGCGCTCAGGGCCAGGTTCGGGATCGGACGCAGTTCCATGTCCGCTTCCAGGCCGTAGGCCTTGGCCTTGTCGGCGTTGAACAGCACGCCGTTGCCGTCCGAATCGTTGCCGTTGAGCTGGATGTCGTTGACCACGTAGGTGAACGCGGCGGCGTTCACGCGCAGGCGGTTGTCCCACAGGCTGCTCTTGATGCCGGCTTCCCAGGACAGGATGGTTTCCGAGTTCGCCGTGGTGAAATCGGCATTGAACACGGCCGAACGGCCCTGGATGGTCGGGCCGCGGAAGCCGCGGGCCACGCGCGCATACACGCTCAGCTGCGGGTTGAACGCATACATCGCGCTCAGGTCCCAGCTCGGCGTGGTGTCGGACATTTCCACGTAGGTGCGGCCCTTGTAGGTCACGGCACCGGCGGCGGTATCGGCGGTCTTGAGCAGACGGGTCTTCTTCTCGTCCCTGGTCTGGCGCAGGCCGGCGGTCAGGGTGAACTTGTCGGTCACGTCATAGCTGACCTGGCCGAAGCCGGCCCAGGAAGTGTTGACGTTGCGCAGGCGCACCCAGTTGTTCGGGTTGCGGGCAGCGGTGTTCAGGAACCAGCCGCGCTGGTAGAAATCGGTGGTGTCGCGGCCGTCGAAGTAGAACGCGCCGACCTGCCACTTCAGGCGATTGTCATCGGCGTTGGCCAGGCGGAATTCCTGGGTCCACTGGTCCAGGTCGCGGATCTGGCCCATCGACTGGCCGTAGCCATTCGGGACGCCGTTGACCGGGTAGTTCACCGCCGCGCCGCCGTCGGTGTCACCCCGGCTGTAGCCGGAGGTGGTTTCGTACGCGGTGATCGAGGTCAGCGAGACATTGCCGAAATCGTAGATGGCCTTCACCGAGCCGCCGTAGGTCTTGTAGGCCTGCGGGTTGTTGTCAGCTTCGTCGTAGGCGACCTTGTCGCGCGCCACGTCGGTCTTGTTGGAGCCCTTGGTCAGCGCGCTGCGCAGGAACAGGGTCGAGGTACCGTCGTAATCGCGTGCGTGGGCCGAGGCCAGCAGCGAGAAGTTGTCGCTCGGCTGCAGCAGCAGCTGCGCGCGCACGTTGCGGTCGTCGAAGCCGCCCATGGCGTTCTTCTTCGGCGACACCGTGCCATCGGCGCTCGGGCCGCTGTAGGTGTTGTCGACGTAGTCATCGCGGTGCTGGTACAGCGCCGACACGCGGAACGAGGCGATGTCGTTGATCGGGCCACCGAAGCCGCCATCGATCGCCACGCTGCCGTACGAACCGTAGCTGGCCTGCACGCGGCCGCTGTAATCCTGGCTCGGCTTGATGGTGTCGAATTTGACGATGCCGGCGGTGGTGTTGCGGCCGAACAGCGTGCCCTGCGGGCCGCGCAGCACTTCGATCTGGTCCACGTCGTAGACCGGGTTGGACTTCAGCACCACGTGCTCGAGCACCACGTCGTCCTGGATGATCGACACCGGCTGCGAGGCACCCAGGTAGAAGTCGATGTTGCCCAGGCCGCGGATGTAGAAGCGCGGGAAGATGCGGCCGGTGGTGGTTTCGGCGTAGAAGCTGGGCACCTTGCCCGACAGCGCCAGCAGGGTGTCATCGCCGCCGGCGGTGTAGTCGCGGATCTTCTCGCCCTGCACCACGCCGACCGAGACCGGCACTTCCTGCAGGTTGCGTTCGCGGTGGTCGGCGGTGACGGTGATGGTGTCCAGCGAGGTGGCGCTGGCGGACTGTGCGTCCTGCGCCGAGGCGGCGGCGGACAGCATCAGCGCGGCCGAGGCACAGGCCAGCGCCAGGGCGCGGCGGCGCGGGATCGCGCGGAAATGGCGGGACGGCGTCGACACGGGGGTGTTGCGATTGGCAGGCATGCAGGGTCTCGGGAAGTACTTAACTGGGTGGCGTGCGGTGCACGCGGATGAACAACAGCAGCACCGCTGGTTGCGCAGCGATGCAGCACGTTATTGCGTGGATGTTGCAGGTTGGTTGCAGGGTGCTGCGGGGGACGGCCGTCCATCCCCCACCCTGACCTGATGGGCTGTGCCGCCGGAGTCGTGGCGCGGATTATGCCTGCCCGGCTGGCTGCCCGGAAGGCCGCTCCGCTCCAAACGCGGCGACGGCCCGCACCGCCGCCGGACGGAACATGCCGTATCAGCCGGCGCGCTGGATCAGCGTGCGGTAGGCTTGGGTCAGCTCCTGCATCTTCACCGTCGCCCAGCGCAGCGCCTGTTCGCCCTCGCCTTGGTAGCGGTCCGGGTGGTACTGCGAACGTCGGCGCTGATAGGCCAGTTCGATTTCGTTGCGCGATGCATTGGGGCGCACACCAAGGATATCGGCTTCCGATGCAGGCGGAGGCTGGCGAGGAGGCGGGGCCGGCCGGTGCTGCCGTGCCGATGCCTGCGCCGAGGCCTGCGCCTGGTTGCGCTGCTGGATCACCGCTGACAGGCGCACCGCCAGAGTCAACATGGCCGCATGATCGATCGCCATCGCGTCATAAAAGATGTCGCCATTGACCCGCATGCGCGCCTCGGTCTCCGGTGCGATGTCGCGGATCTGCGCGATGCCCAACCGGGTGGGCTGGCCAAACCTGGGCTTGGCATGCAGTGCATCGCGGGTGACGAGCAGCCCGTTACGCGCGCCACCGAACACGGTGTCGTCCAGCAGCACCAGCACCGCCTCCGGCGCTACCTCTGGCGCGTAGGCGCCAAGGGCCCCCTTAAGCTTGCGCGCAGGAATGGCCGGGTACACATGCACGCCACCGTAGTCCCAAGTCATCCCTGGATCGCTGAGAATCCATCCAAAGTCCATTCCTTCTCCCGATGTCCTTGCCCGACCCGGCCGTGACAGCATCATGCCTGCCGAGGGGCTTCGGCCACGATAGCGGCCGCCAGCCCGGGAGCTTGAGCCGGCTCCCGGCCCGGCCACCGGCAACCTCGCGGAGACCAGCGGCGGCAACCATCGGCAGGGGGCCATCCGGCACATGCCCGCAGACCCGGCAAGGGCCAACACTGGGGCCCGTTGCAAGCCGGATGATCGCCCATGATGCGTAGCATGCTTCCGAGCCTGGCCCTGCTGCTGGCGGCCCCATTCGCCCATGCAGCTGACGCCCAGTGGTTGGTCACCACCGACCTGTGGGGAAACCCGGCCTATCAACTGCTGACCGTGCCCGACCAGCAGGGTCCACTGCAGGGTCGTTTCGACGGGGATGCGCTGCAGGGCAGCCGCGAGGGCGACACACTGGCGTTTGTCGTGACCGGCAGTGATGGGGCGACCTACCGCTTCCATGGCACACAGGCCGGCGGGACGCTGCGCGGGACCGCCGACTACCCCGACACCAACGCCAGCGAGCGGCGCGCGACGCACCCCTTCAGCGCGCGCCGTTTGCCGGATCGGCCGGCCGGAGGTCCGCGGCAGCACGACTTCGTGCCCACCTCGTACGCCAACGAGTTCTCGCCCCATCGCGCGCCGGTACTGACCGTCTGGCCAGGTGACAGCGTACGCACCACCACACTGGATTCCGGCGGCGTGGACGCGCAGGGCCAGACCCGGGCCCTTTTCGGCAATCCGCAGACCGGCCCGTTCTTCGTGATGGATGCCGAGCCCGGCGATGTACTGGCAATCCACATCAAGCGGCTGCGCTTGAACCGCGACTATGCCGACAGCCTGGACAGCATCGTCGGCCGCGCACAGACGCCGGCGCTGGCCGCCAAGGCAACGGCACTGGACAAGCCCGTGCGCTGGACGCTCGACCGCCAGCGCGGGCGCGCGCGGCCGGAAGCTGCCACCGGCAAGCTCAAGGATTTCTGGGTGCCGGTGCGGCCCATGCTCGGCGGGCTGGCGGTCGCCCCCGGCTTCGGCAACGCGCCGATCTCCACCGGCGATACCGGCCGTTTCGGCGGCAACATGGATTTCAACGAAATCCGCGAGGGCGCCACCGTCTACCTGCCGGTATCCCAGCCCGGCGCCCTGCTCTATCTGGGCGATGCGCATGCGCTGCAGGGCGATGGCGAAACCTCGCAGTACGCGCTGGAGACCTCCATGGACGTGGAATTCAGCGTGGACGTGATCAAGTCCCGCGCGCAGTCTGCGCCCCGGGTGGAATCGGCCACGCAGGTGATGGTGCTGGGCCAGGCCGGCTCGCTGGATGATGCGCTGCGCGCGGCCACCGCGGGCATGGCGCAGTGGCTGGAACAGGACTACGGGTTGAGCCTGTCCGAGACGGCGCAGGTGCTGGGCAGCTCGGTCAGCTTCGTGGTGGCCAATCTGGCCGGGCGCAGCGTCGGGGTGGCGGCCAAACTGGACAAAGCCCTGCTGCGGCAGGTCGAACGGGCACCGGGCAGTACACCCGGCGCCCGGCCGTGATCCGGACCAGACCCCACTTGGCAGGCAACGCCGGTCGGCGCTAGACTAGGCCCATCGCGAGGTACGGCCGAGGTCGGGTACGCCACGCAGTTGCACCACCCGTGGGGCCATAGCTCAGCTGGGAGAGCGCGTCGTTCGCATCGACGAGGTCAGGAGTTCGATCCTCCTTGGCTCCACCACTATTCAGCCCGACAGGGCACTCGAAAGGCCGGAATACCTGCAAAAACAGGGGTTCCGGCCTTTTTCGTTGGACTGCCGAGGACGAGCGGGCACGTTGCAGCTGGTGAGACAGTGGGGGCATATTTTGGGGCATCAGCCCTATGCCCCCAGAACCGATGCCCCCACTCTCCGATCTCGCGATTCGGCGCGCCAAGCCGAGCGGCAAAACCCAGAAGCTATTCGACGGCGGTGGTCTCTAGTTGGAGATTTCACCTGCAGGTGGCCGTTGGTGGCGACTGAAGTACCGCTTCGGCGGCAAGGAGAAGCGCCTGGCGCTCGGGGTGTATCCGGAGGTCACTCTGGCCCTGGCCCGCAACCGTCGCGAGGACGCCCGCCGGCTGCTCGCCCAGGGTACTGACCCAAGCCAGCAGAAGAAGGATGCGGCCGCGGCGAAGGCAGGGCTGGGCGCGTTGACGTTCGAGTCCATCGGGCGGGAGTGGATGAAGGGCCGGATCTGGGCGCCGTCGTACCGCATCAAGGTCGAGGCGTGGATGGAGAACGACGGGTTCCCGTGGATCGGCTCGCGGCAGGCTGCTGACCTCGAAGCGCCGGACTTCCTGTCGATCGCGCGACGCATGGAGCGGCGCGGCGCGGCGCCATCGAGTCTGGCCATCGGGTGATACAAAACTGCGGGCAGATCATGCGCTATGCCATCGCCTCGGGCCTGGCCAAGCGCAATCCGGTAGCCGATCTGCGCGGCGCCTTGCAGCCCAAGCCAAAGCGCCATTACGCGGCCCTGGCCGAGCCGAAGGAGCTGGCGCCGCTGTTGCGTGCCATCCACGCCTACCAGGGCAGACCAGTGACGCGCTGGGCGCTCGCCCTGGCTCCGCTGGTGTTCCGTGAGGCCGGGCGAGCTGCGCCAGGCTGAGTGGTCCGAGTTCGATCTGGACGCAGGGGTGTGGCTCATCCCCGCCGACAGGATGAAGATGCGTGCCGAGCACCTGGTCCCGCTGTCGAGGCAGGCCTTGGCCATTCTCCGGGAAATTCGGCCGCTCACCTATCGAGAGTCAGCCCCGGGGTCCGCCGGCACCACCGCAGGTCGATACGTCTTTGCTGGCCGCAACAGCGCCCACCGCCCGCTGAGCGAAAACACAGTGAACACGGCGCTTCGTCGAATGGGCTTCGAGGCCGATCAGATGACCGGGCACGGATTCCGGGCCATCGCCCGCACCATCCTGGACGAGGTTCTGGGCTTCCGGCCGGACATCATCGAGCACCAGCTGGCGCACGCGGTGAAGGATCACAGCGGCAGGGCCTACAACCGCACCACGCACCTGGTGGAGCGGACCCGGATGATGCAGGAATGGGCCGACTACCTGGACCGGCTGCGCGTGGGCAACGTCGTGCCGATGCGGCCCGGTCAGGCGGCCTGATCGTCGAGGGAGGGATCGAGGCGGCGCGCGATCGATGCGAATCGGGCGGCCTCGGTGCGGAGGCGGGCGGCAGCGCGGCGGCGGCGTGCCCTGTCTTCCCAGCTGCCGGTGCGGTCACGGTCCAGCTCGGTGCCCTGCTGCCATAGTCCGGCCGCCTTGGTGCGCGCCCAGCGCGCCTTCCCCGCATTCGTCTTCGTCATGGCAGCCATAGTGCCGCAGGCGCGTCGCAGAGGCCGATACGCGGGCAACGGCAGCTGAGTGGGTCAACCCTGCCCTATCACGTCTTGCGGATCCAGTTGGACGCCTCTGCCACGCAGCACAACGTGGTCCTGGATCCACTGCAGCCTCTTCGCCACCTTCCGCCGCAGAACCTGCCCATGTCGCAACGTCCATAGCTCGCACCCTCTTCGACCGGCATTAAACGAGCTGCAGTGCCGGAGCAGCAGCGGTGCATGTACCCCGTCCTCGGGAGTCAGCCTGGCCAGCCACGTGCCATCGACCCACTGCTGCATGGACGCTACCTGCTCCCCATGCAGGAACAGGCCTGTCGGGAGCGTGTCGAGGTGGCAGCGGGGCTTCCAGTAGAAGCCGTCAGGCATGAGGGTGAGGGTCTTGGTGTCGGCGTCCATGGGCGCAGAATAGGATCGGGCCGTCTCACATCCCGATACACATCTGAGCTGACACCACCCCATCAGCGTTCTGCATCGTTCCGCCCTGCGCGTTGGCTACGGAACCCTGGGCGATTCAGATGTATGGCGCGTAACGGTCTGAACAGCTTCTTCCGAAACAACCAAGGACGCCCGGGAGTTTTGTGACTCGCCCCTCACTTTGCAGATATCAAGGTAACACCCAAGAGTCAGCGAGTGGTAGACAAGTTCAGGCGAAGGATATCGCCGATAAGGAGCGAAATGAAAAGGAACAAAGCGAAGTCGCTACCTTACCTCATCTCACTGACACTCTTTTTTTCGACACCAGCGTTTGCTGAGGTTAGAGCAATCAGCAGAGCCAACTGTGTAATCGGCATTGTCAATGAGTCCATCACGTATGACAGGCCGCAGTTGCGCCCGTTCAACGGCTCTGTCACGAGTACACACACTCAGCTTGGGAACACAATTCCTCTCCATAGTCTTGTTGATGTCGGCTATGGAAAGTGGCGTTACTACGCTGGCGATATCGAAGACCCAGGCACGCTGCGGGTGGATGGCACCCACTATTGGCTTGTGGTCGACCCAAATGGCCAAATAGTGGAATCCGGCCAAGAGGCCACGAGCGCGACTGATTGTAATATTACGGAGTGGTGATCGATATGAAATCAAGGATAGTTTTTCTTACTTTTATTTCCGTTTTCACGCCGACCCTGGTTTTAGCTCAACATACGACGCTTCCAGAAGCGCCTGCAAATCAAGAGACACTGGACTGGCTTAAAGAACGTGCGCTTAAAAGTTCCGAGGAAAACAACTTTCAAATGGCGCGTGGTTCGGCAACGAGAGAAGGCCAGCTGATCATCATTCCACTTGCGGAATGGGACGCCCCTGCCTCTGCTAAAGACAGCGTCGCGCGGGGGATAGCGAATCAAAGCAAGGGTACTTTGAAGGCTGCGTCTGGCGCCATTCCATCAACCGACGAAGTACTTGGGCGCCTAGCTGATACACGGCGAAGTGACGCTGAACTCAGACAGCTACTTGGATACGCGCCAGCTGAAATCTCCCGGACTCCGATCGGCGCCGCCGAGCTCCTGAGTACAGAGCCAACCGGAAGCATCAAGGAAGGTAAATGGACAGGAGTAACACGCTCTTACAGAGTCCCGAAGGTCGGTGTAATCATCCTTGAAGAGAATGATTACATTGCTTCAGGGAGAGTGATAACGCTGTTCCGTGAAACCCTCAACGAAAATGTAAACGGAACGCCAGCACGCGCGTCCGCATCTCGTTCTGATGATGGTAAAGGGCAGGCGGAACTACGCTGGGTGACACCCCAGCGATCCTTCACCTTGACGCTATACACCGACGAAGGTAATCGAATAGAGCAGGGCCAAGCGCTGCTGCTGCAGATCGCTAAAGGAATAAAGAGTTGACCTGGAAGTTGAGTAGTTTGAACAAGGGGCCGGCTTTCATGGCCGGCCCTATCTGCAGTACCGCTACTCGCCCATGCCCGACGGCACCAGGGCCGCATGCTTGCCTGGCTGAAACATGGGCAGTTCGATGAGTGGCTGGCGGCCGAGCCCGATGACGCGATGGCGATGCTGCTGGCCAGTGAGCCACCGGCGATGGAGGCCTATCGCGTCAGCCGCGCGGTGAACACGCCACGGAACAACCGCGAGGAACTGCTGGAGCAGGTCGCGTAACCAGCATTCACCCCGGCAAAATGCGAATGCTTCTCCGGCAGGCGACGACCGATTTACAGCGGTAGTCTGGTGTTGTTCAAAACAACACATGGAGAGCGTTATGCGCGCAGTGCTGATCACCACCATCCTTGCCATTTCCTCCGTCGCGGCCGCTGCCGACACCGGCGTGATCCATGGAATGACCGTGGCTCTGTACCAGGAAGAATCGAACCCGGGCAAGAGCCTGGACGATTTCGTCGTTCGTATCGCGCCCCGGGCGGTTCAGGCATCGAAGGAGGCGCGCGCTACGGTCTGCGGCCAGGTTGAGGGCGGCGGCCCGTATCTGGTCAAGGTGAAGACTGATGGGTACACCAGCACCTGCGACCTGCCGACGACCGCGCTGCCCTACGTGCTGGTGAACGGAACAGCAGTGGACAAGCGGGAGAATCATTTCTCGCAGGTGAACTGGCAGCGCGCCGGCCACCTCGTCACGCCGTGGTCGGTGAAGCATCAGGACGGCCAGCAGAAGCGTCCACGCAAGGTCAGTAGTTTCTGAGGTCCAGCACCAGGCCGACAGCCTGGAAGCTCCCGAACTGGCCGGTGGGTGGCGGATTGCTCGGCCCGTCGGTAATTTTCAGGGCAAGCTGAATCATCTGAAGCTGCACGCTGCCGTTGAGCGTCTTGAATCCGGCGACGTATGCGAGATCGTTGTTCAGCCAGTAAGGCCCGCCGCCCACCGGGCCACCCGTGACCAGAACTCCAGCTCCACTGTTCGAAACGCCGATTCCGTATCCGGTGCCCTGCGCCACGGGGAAACTGGCGGGCGATGTGCCGATGTTCGCTTTGACCTTGCCTTCGATGCGCATGTACTTGTAGCGCGAGTCGAAGATCACGCGGTCGTTCGCAGGGTTCCTGATTCGCAGTCCTTTCGTCGGGTTGAATGCCATCTGGGCAACGTCGGTGGTATCAAGAATCCAGTACTGCACGTTCACCACCGGCGCGCTCGTCACGATCTCCCAGGTGACCGTTGTCCCTGACCTGCTGCGGACGCGGAGGCCGACAAAGGCATCTGCACATGCGAACGTCAAGATGGGTTCGTTACAGCCGCCCACCACGATCGTCGCCTTGCCAGCGTTGGCCGCTGCACCTGACGGCCCGTACTGCACGGTCGTGACTGTCCCCAGCGTCTTGAGCGCCAGGTTCTCGTAGGAGGGATCGATCTGAATCAGAGAACCGTCGCCCTGCCGGATCCTGGCGCCAATAGCCATCTCAGTACCGCCGTTATATCAAAACGCCGCCAACAGCGAACCGGCAGCTCATCGTCCAACTGATCGTGTTTGCGCCATCGTCGCTGAGGACGGGAGACGCGTTGTAGTCGGATATCGCCCCGTCCACGGCAAAGTAATAGAACAGCGGATTGTTGCCGCTGGCCGGAACCACCACAGATCCGCTTACGCCAGGGGTAATGCTGACCCGGCCGACGATCCGCGGCAGGCGGGTCGTGATATCCACCAGCAGGTTTCCCGATGGATCGCGCTGGCGTAGCCCCATGACCATTACTGAAGCTCCCCCAGTTCGATCAATGCCACGTTGCCCGCGCTATTCAGAATCGCAGTGCAGTGTCGGTCAGCTCCATGAATCCCGGCCCGGCGTTGACGCCTCGCATCGAACCGCGGCGAAGGAGATCGAATGACCAGCACCATCGAACGCCGCGCGCCCAACCTACTGCGCCTCAAAGAGGTCACCGGCCGGACAGGGCTGTCCAAGAACACCATCTACGACCGGATCCGCAAGAAGGAGTTTCCTGCGCAAATCGACCTCGGCGGAAACTGCGTGGCCTGGTCGGAGGATGAAATCGACAGGTGGATTCAGGCCAAGATCGATGCCCGGCAGGTCAACGAGGACGGATTGCCGAAGGCCGCATGAGGCGGGGGCATATGTGGGGGCACTTGCTGGCGCGGGTAGCCCCTCCCCCTACTGCTGCAAGGGATATCGGATGAACCGTGATTCCCCTTGGCTCCACCACTATTCAACAGAACGCCCCGGGAAAGCAGCTTCCCGGGGCGTTTTTTCACCGCCTTCGCGCAATCGCTTACGCGCCCTCGGGAGTGTCCTTGCGCTCCGGCCGACGCGTGCCTGCATCGTGGATCGCCTGATCGGTCTGCCCCGGCCGCTGCTTGGCGGTTTCATCCTGCTTGCGGTCCTGCTGGCTCTCTTCGATGCCTTCCTGCTTGCCGTGTTCGCTGGGCTTGGTGTCTGCCATGGGTCTACTCACTCGTGCGGGCGCCGGAGCGGCGCGTTCATGGGAAGACTAACCAGCCGATCGTGAGGCAGGAATCATGATCGGCGCACTCCTGCACACGTCGCACTCACACGCGCCGGGCCGGGCCTGGCCGGGCCGCTCAATCCAGCTTGACCACCAGCTTGCCGAAGTTGTGGCCTTTCAGCAGGCCGAAGAAGGCTTCCGGCGCGCGTTCCAGTCCCTGCACGACGTCCTCGCGATACTGCACGCGGCCGTCCTTCAGCCACTGCCCCATGTCGCGCAGGAACGCGGGGAAGAAGACGTGCAGATCGGACTGGATGAAGCCGCGCACGGTCAGGCGCTGGCGCAGCACCTGGCTCATGAAACCCGGCAGCCGGTCCGGCCCCGGCAACACCGCGCCGCGTGCGTTGTAGGTGGCGATCGTGCCGCAGACCGGAATGCGCGCGAAGTCGTTGAGCAATGGCGCGACCGCATCGAAGACGTGGCCCCCGACGTTTTCGAAGTAGACGTCGATGCCGTCGGGAACCGCCGCCCGCAACTGCGTGGCAAAATCGTCGGCGCGATGATCCAGCGCCACATCGAAGCCCAGTGTTTCCAGATACGCACGCTTCTGTTCGCCCCCGGCGATGCCGACCGTGCGCGCGCCCTGCAGCTTGGCGATCTGCCCCACCGTCGCGCCGACCGGTCCGCTGGCAGCGGCCACCACCAGGGTTTCACCCGGCTGCGGCCTGCCGATTTCCTGCAGGCCCACATACGCAGTGAACCCGGGCATGCCGTAGACCCCGAGTGCGGTACTGATCGGCAGGCCGTCATCCTCCAGCGTGCGGCTCACCTGATCACCGGGGATGACCGCATGCGTCTGCCAGTTGCCTGGCGCCAGGACGTGCTCGCCGATGGAGAAACCGGGATGGTTGGAGGCGAGCACTTCAGAGACGGTGCGCCCCTCCATCACGGCCGCCAGCGCAACCGGCGCCGCGTAGGACGGCCCTTCCTCCATGCGACCGCGCATGTAGGGATCCAGCGACAGATAGCGATTGCGCAGCAGCACCTCACCCGGGCCGGGCGCGGGAACCGGCACCTGTTCAACGCGGAAGTTGGCCGCGACGGGGGCACCACTGGGGCGCGAGGCGAGCACGATGCGGGTGTTGGTAAGCGTGTTCATCGGCGGATGGCTCCGGGGAGACGAAAAGGAACCCCGACAGTAAGCCGGCCGGACACGTCCAGGAGGGGGGGTAAAACAGCGTTCCATCGGTGCAGGACGACGCGGCGGTGGAATCGCCTTGTGCGACAGCGACCGATGATCCCGACGGCGTCACAGCATTCCATCCGTACGCTGCACCGCGCATGCGTTGCCCTCGCCGCCGGTCAGGGCGCATCATCGCGTCATGAACGTTTCCTTTTCCCGCCGACGTCGCTACCTGCTGCCGGTGCTGATGTCCGCCACAACCGTGTTCGGCCTGGCATGCTGGGCGATCCTGGCGACCGAGCCCGGTTGCCTGGTCGCGCAGGGCCATTGGTCGTCCGGTGCAGGCAAGTGCCATACGCGCCTGTGCCTGCTGCAGGGCGACTGCGGCCAGATGGCCTCGCCGGCCGCGGCATGCAACAAGGTGCGGATCGGCGACAGCCGTGGCCGCGTGTATTTCCTCCTGGGCGATCCCCTGCCAGGTGCGGGCGACGAAGCAGAGTGGCCCGAAGGCAAAGCCGACAACGGCATGATCCACGCACGCTTCGAGAACGAGCGCCTGGTCAGCCTGGCGTGCCCGGTTACGCCGTAGTGCGTGCCCGCTTCCACTGCAACGGGCTCATGCCCATCTCGATCCGGAACATGTAGTTGAACGCCGACGCCGAGGCGTAGCCCAGCGCGTGCGCGATGACCGTCGGCGAACGCCCCTGCGCCAGCCACTCGATGGCGCGCAGCAGGCGCAGCCGCAACCGCCAGTCGCGCAGGCGCATGCCGGTCTCGCGTTCGAAGTGGCGTGCCAGGGTGCGTGGTGATGCACCCAGCAGCGGCGCCCAGTCCTCCACGCTGCGGGTATCGGCAGGCTGCTCGTAGAGCGCCTGGCACCAGCGCTGCAGGCGGGCATCCTGCGGCCACGGCAGATGCCGGGCGTGCTGCGGCTGGCGCGGCAGCTGCGCGGTGATCAGCGTGCACACGGTGGCGTAATAGCTGCGGTCGTGATCGGGCACGGTGCGGTCGAGTTCGATGATCAACTCGCGCAGCAGCGGCGACACGTCCAGCACCACGCAGTGCGTCGGCATCCCGAGTGTTGGATCGTCACCTACATACAGATTACGGAAGGCCGAGGTACTCAATGCACCGG
Source organism: Stenotrophomonas sp. TWI700 (assembly GCF_039673645.1). Lineage (NCBI taxonomy): Bacteria > Pseudomonadati > Pseudomonadota > Gammaproteobacteria > Lysobacterales > Lysobacteraceae > Stenotrophomonas > Stenotrophomonas sp. TWI700. The sequence goes on from NZ_JBDJMB010000020.1 coordinate 65,795, forward strand.
TGTGATGCAGCGTACCGGTCGGCACCCACAGCGCCTGCTGCGGCGTGATCACGTGGCGGGCGTGTCCGGCACTGGCCTGGAGCACGCCCGTGCTGGCGTATACCAGCTGGTTCCAGGCGTGGACGTGCGGCGGAAACCGCTCGCCGGCGTCCAGCCACTGGCTGCGTGCCACCACCGGCCATGGCAACCGGCGCAGCGGCGGCACGGCGACTTCACGCCAGCCCGGGGCAGTTCGCTCGACCGCGGCCATGTGACGCCTCATCGACAGAAGTGGTCATTCTATCGAAAGACACCATCACCGCGTTCCCCGCACGATAGGGGCCTCCCCGCTGCCACCCACGCACATGCCCCCTGTCGCCCCGCCGCCCCGTCATGCCTGGCAGGTCATCGCTGCCGGCATCTGCGCCCTGGTGCTTACGGTGGGCCTGGCGCGCTTCGCCTATACGCCCCTGCTTCCGGTGATGCGCGCCGACGCGGGACTGTCGGCAGCCGGGGGCGGCTGGCTGGCGACGTTCAACTATCTGGGCTACCTGGCCGGCACGCTGCTGGTCGCCCGGGTCGGGGACATGCAGCTGAAGTTCCGCTTCTACCGCATCGGCCTGGTGCTTGCGGTGGTCTCCACCGGCCTGATGGGCGCGACCGGCCAGATGGGCAGTTGGGGCGTGCTGCGCTTCGTGGCGGGCCTGTCCAGCACCGCCGGCCTCCTGCTCGCCTCGGGGCTGGTGCTCAACTGGCTGCTCGCCCACCAGCGGCGGCCGCAACTGGGCCTGCACTTCGCGGGCCTTGGGCTGGGGATCGCGGTCTCCGGGCTGGCGGCTGCGGCGATGGCCGATCACCTGGCCTCCTCCCGGCAATGGATGGCGCTGGGCGCGTTGGCGATCGTGTTCCTGGTCCCGGCCTGGGCCTGGATGCCGGCGCCGGTACCGATCTCCAACGCGACCGGTGCGGCCGCTCCTCCCGCGCCTGGCCGGCGCTGGCGTGGGCTGTTGATCGCATCGTACTTCTGCGCGGGGTTCGGCTTCGTGGTCAGTGCGACGTTCATCGTCGCCATCCTGGTGCAGACCCCTGCCTTCGCCGGTCGCGGCAGCTGGGTGTGGATACTGGTCGGTATCACCGCGATTCCCTCGACGTTTGTCTGGGACCGGCTGGCGGCACGGCTGGGGCTGATCCGCGCGTTGATGCTCGCGTATGCACTGCAGACGGTCTCGTTCGTGCTGCCCCTGCTCGACGATGGGATAGGGACGGGCGCGGCCAGCGCGGTGCTGTTCGGCCTGACTTTCGCCGGCATCGTCAGCCTGACGTTGACCATGGTCGGCCGCCACTATCCGCACAACCCGGCCAAAGCGATGGCGACGTTGACGCTGAGTTACGGCGTCGCCCAGATCATCGCCCCCGCGATCGCCGGCACGCTGGCGCGCGAGAGCGGCAGCTACCAAGGCGCCCTGGTGCTGGCGGCGATCATGATGTCCATCGGCATCGTGCTGTTGTGGTGCATGCCCGACGATGCAGGATCGACCGCAGCGTGATCGAGGGCAGCCGCGTCGCGCGGCCGCCTGAACCAATGTTCATGCGCTCGGGTGACGCGCCCTCACCCGCTGGATCAAGTACTTGGACGCCTGCGGACAAGGGTTCGGAAACAAATGTGAAATTTTTTTCGCGAAACGCTTGCCGAACCCTGCATACCTCCGTATTATTCGCGTCCTCGCCAGCGGCAACGCAGCGATGAAGTGGCCGGGTAGCTCAGTTGGTAGAGCAGGGGATTGAAAATCCCCGTGTCGGCGGTTCGATTCCGTCCCCGGCCACCACACTTTCAGATGACCTGCAGAAATGCAGGTCATTTTTTTTGTCTGTCGTTCGGCACAGCCACATCGCATCCTTCAACCAGGCAGTGTGCGCACAGCTTCGTGCGCCGATCATCACTCGCCTGTCCGCTGCGTGATCGCGTGCCACGACCTCCACTCAGCGCGTCAGCGCGTCAGCGCACGCGACGATGACGCAATGATCGAAGCGGCGATCCGCAACGCACTGCAGGCGTACAACGCGGCGACCTCCCCGCACCGGATGACGGAATATTCACAATTACCGTCCTGCCTGTGCCTAAGCTCGCTGCGTCTTGTGTGGAGTGTCGACAATGCGCCGCCGCTATCTGATCAGTGCCCTGCTCGCCCTCGCCGCCTCCGGGTCGGCCTGGGCCGCCGCGCCGGTGACCTCGGTGGAGGCGCTGGACATGGACCGCTATGCCGGCCAGTGGCATGAAATCGCGCACCTGCCGGTCTCGTTCCAGAAGAAGTGCGTCGGCGACATCACCGCCACCTACAGCCTGCGTGCCGATGGACGGATCAGCGTGCACAACGCCTGCCGCGTGGCCGATGGCGACCGCGTGGCCGCCGATGGCGTGGCGCGCCCGGTCGAGGGCCACCCTGGCCAATTGCAGGTGCGCTTCGTGCCGGACTGGCTGTCCTGGGTACCGCTGGTCTGGGCCGACTACTGGGTGATCGCACTGGACCCGGAGTACCAATGGGCGGTGGTCGGCGAGCCGGACCGCAAGTACCTGTGGATTTTGTCGCGCTCGCCGAGCATGGACACCGCCCTGTTCGGGCAGCTCAAGGCCCGCGCCGAGGCGATGGGCTATGACCTCGCCCCGCTGCGGGTGATGGCGCCGCTGGACTGATCCGCCCACGCCGCCCGGCGGCCCGTCTGACGTGCTCCCCCCAGACTAAAAGCACGTGGCCCGGTCATCCCGGTGCCCTACCCTTGCGTCACGCTGCCACAGGCAGCGCGAACACCATACGCCGTAGTATGCTCATACCCATGCAACACCCGCCTGAGGATTGCGCCATGTCCCACCGCTTCCGTCCCCGCCTCGCCCTTGCCCTGATCGTCATCGCCTCGCTGGCCCTGACCGCCTGCAACAAGACGGTCAAACGTGTCTCCGAGCCGGCCGCCAGCGTGCAGGAGTTGACGGTGCGTGCCGATGGCAGCTGGACGGTCGCGCTGCGCCTGCAGAACTTCAGCTCGATGCCGATGACCTTCGACAACGTTTCGCTGCAGCTCACGGTCAGCGACCAGGACGCCGGCCAGCTGCAGCTGCAGCCCGCGCTGTCGATCGGCGGGGTGTCGGCCGATGTGGTCAACGTGGAGCTCAAGCCAAGCTCGGGCGCACGCCTGGTGATGGCCGATGCACTCGCCGGCAACCGCACCCTGGGGTATTCGCTGAAGGGGTCGGTGAGCGCCACCCCGCAGGAAAAGAAGCAACGCACCTTCGAGATTGACAGCCGCAGCACGCTCAACCAGGCCCCCGGCCTGCCCGGCGTCCTGCGCTGACCGGCGGCTTTCCGCCTTCCTTCGCCACTGATCGAGACCGTACCCGATGAGCAGCTACACCGCCCCGCTTTCCGATATCCGTTTCGCCCTGCATGACGTGCTGAAGGTCGAGCCGCTGTTCGCGCGCCTCGGCCTGACCGATGCCACCGCCGATGTGGTCGATGCCGTGCTGGAAGAAGCCGGCCGCTTCAGCACCAGCGTGCTGGCACCGTTGAACAGTGTGGGCGACGAGATCGGCTGCGTGCTCGACCAGGCCACCGGCGAGGTCACCACCCCGCCCGGCTTCAAACAGGCCTACACGCAGTTCGTCGACGGCGGCTGGACTGGCCTGACCGCTGCGCCGGAGCTGGGTGGCCAGGGCCTGCCGCATACGCTGGGCGTGCCGCTCAACGAAATGATCAACGCCGCCAACCTGGCGTGGGGCAACTTCCCGCTGCTCTCGCACGGCGCGATCGAAGCGCTCAAGCAGCACGGCGAGGCGTGGCAGCAGGACGCCTTCCTCAAGCCGCTGATCGAAGGCCGCTGGACCGGCACCATGTGCCTGACCGAACCGCATTGCGGCACCGACCTCGGCCTGCTCAAGACCAAGGCCGAGCCGAACGCGGACGGCAGCTACGCCATCACCGGCACCAAGATCTTCATCACCGCCGGTGAGCACGACCTGACCGACAACATCGTGCACCTGGTGCTGGCCAAGCTGCCCGACGCACCCGCCGGTGCCAAGGGCATCTCGCTGTTCGTCACCCCGAAGTTCAAGGTCGACCGCGAGGGCAAGGTCGGCGAGCGCAACGCGCTGCGCTGCGGCTCGATCGAACACAAGATGGGCATCAAGGGCTCGGTCACCTGCGTGATGAACTTCGACGGTGCCGAAGGCTACCTGGTCGGTCAGCCGCACAAGGGCCTGCAGGCAATGTTCACCATGATGAACACCGCACGCCTGGGGGTCGGCCTGCAGGGCATCGGCCTGTCCGAGCGTGCCTACCAGAACGCGCTCAAGTACGCCCGCGAGCGCCTGCAGTCGCGCTCGCTGAGCGGCCCGAAGAACCCGGAGAAGCCGGCCGATCCGATCCTGGTCCACCCGGACGTGCGGCGCATGCTGCTGACCATCAAATCGCTGGTCGAAGGCAGCCGCCTGCTCGCGCTGCACGCGGCCACCCTGATCGACATCGCCCACCATGCCGAGGATGACGGCGAGCGTGAGCGCGCCGATACGCTGGTGAGCTTCCTGACCCCGATCTCCAAGGCCTGCCAGACCGAATGGGGCATCGAGAACACCTACAACGCCCTGCAGTGCTTCGGTGGCCACGGCTACATCCGCGAACACGGCATGGAGCAGCTGGCCCGCGATGCGCGCATCACCACGCTGTACGAAGGCACCACCGGCATCCAGGCGCTGGACCTGATCGGCCGCAAGACCGCGTCCAGCCAGGGCGCCGGGCTGAAGCTGATGCTCGCCGAGATCGAGGCCTTCGCCAAGGCCAATGAAGGCAACGAGGCGCTGGCCGAGTTCATCGCGCCGCTGCGCGCCAAGGCCGACGAATGGGGCAAGCTGACCATGGCAACGCTGCAGCGCGCGGCCGGCAACCCGGATGAGCTCGGCGCGGCCAGCTTCGATTACCTGTTCTACTCGGGCTATGTGGTGCTGGCCTACTGGTGGGCGCGCAGCGTCGCCGCCGCCGATGCTTCCGCGCAGAGCGCGGCGTTCAAGCAGGCCAAGCGCGAAACCGCCCGGTTCTACTTCGCCCGCGTGCTGCCGCGCACGCTCAGCCACGCCGCCGCGATCCAGGCCGGCGCCGAGCCGCTGATGGCGATGACCGACGCGCACTTCGGCGAAGGTTGATCGTTGACCGGCCCACCGACCAACGGTCGGTGGCTACCGGTCGGACGGTCGGTGGTTGCCGGTCGGTCGCCCCGGGTAGGGGGGGGGCCGGGGGGGGGGACCCCCGACCCCCAACTGAAGACAAACCCCCACCGAAGGAGGGGGGGGGGGCGCGCGCGCGCGGGGGG
>NZ_JBDJMB010000021.1:0-68659 GCF_039673645.1 Stenotrophomonas sp. TWI700
GCGCGGCCCCCCCCCCTCCCCCCCCGCCCCGCCGGGCCCCCCCCCCCCCGCCCGCCACTACCGGTTTGTCGGCACCCGCGCGATTACCCGTACGCGCCTGTCAATGCCTGCGCGGTGACCCGTACCGGCCGCGCATGCTCATCCATGTGCAGCGTCACCGACTTACCTTCGGCCAGCGACGCGGCCAGGGCCACGCTCGCGCCGAGGTCGTGCGCGATCTCGGCGCGGGTCACGTCGTCATGCGGCAGTCGACGTTCCTTGCCCGTGAACCGCATGCGGTTGTACTCGGCCCACGCGATCAGCAGCGCCGCGCAGCAGAGCAGCATGACCGGCAGCGCAATCACCACGAACGGGTCGATCGTCTGCTTCTGTTCGTACAGCTGCGTCCAGGCCATCTGCCCGCCCAGCAGCCAGGAAACCAACGTGACCAGCGGTGCCCACAGGTAGAAGTAGAACGCCCAGAAGGCGATGGTGACAAAGCCCCAGGCGGTGCGCTGAAAGCGCGGCTGCTGGCGCGGTTTCTGGATCAGCCGCGAGTCGAAGCGGCGGGTGGATTTGACGGTGTTCATCGGATACCCCGGTCAGGACTGACCCAGACCGCGCGCTTGCCACGACGTTTGAAGATCGTCTTGGGGAACGCCACCAGGGTCGTGAACAGACTGATGAGCCAGTACGCCATCGGGTACCAGATCACCCAGAAGTAATTACGTCCTATATGCGTTTCGTAACGGCGGTCGATGATCAGGCTGCTGGCGAACTGCAGCAGGCAGACCAGGGCCAGGATCACGCCATGCCACTGCGGCAGCAGCGTGGCGATGTACAGATCAGGCGGCAGGTCCATGAACTTGCCCAGCGCCCACAGCACGATGATCGCCAGCATCGTGTACGCCCACAGCACGCTGAGGATGTACTCCATCAGCACCCCCCACATCCGCCGCTTGCGCCAGTGGAACAGCGAGCCGCCGTGCCGCAGCAGTACTTCCACGCCGCCCTGGGCCCAGCGCAGGCGCTGCCGCCACAGCCCCTTCAGCGTTTCCGGCATCAGGATGAAGCACAGCGCATTGGGCTCGTAGCGGATGTCCCAATGGTCCAGCTGCAGCCGCCAGCTGATGTCGATGTCCTCGGTGACCATGTCATCGGACCAGTAACCGATCCGATGCAGGGCGGTACGACGGAACGCGGCGATCACGCCGGAGATGGTGAAGATGCGCCCGTACACCCGCTGCGCACGCTTGATCATGCCGATGATCGAGGAGAACTCGGCCACCTGCAGCCGGCCCAGCAGGGTGGACCGGTTGCGGATGCGCGGGTTGCCGGTGACGGCGCCTACGCGCGGGCCCGAGGTGAGATGCCAGACCATCCAGTGCGTGGCGTACTCCTCCAGCATCGCATCGCCATCGATGCAGACCAGGTATTCCGAGCGCGCCGCCAGCGCACCCATGCGCAGCGCATTGGCCTTGCCCATGTTGCGGTCCAGGTGCACCACGCGCAGGCGTGGGTGCAGGGCGGCCAGGGCGTCCAGGCGTGCCCCGGTGTCGTCGCTGCTGCCATCGTTGATGGCGATCACTTCGAAATCCGGGTAGTTCTGCTTGAGCGCCGAGCCGAGCGTCTCGTCCAGGTTCTCCGCTTCGTTGTGGCAGGGGATCAGGATCGACGCGAACGGGTACTCGGCCATCGGCGGCGGATCATCGCGGTCGCGTGCCTTGCGTTCGCGCCGGAAGAAGTAATACAGGCCGCCGGACATCCAGAAGAAGGCCATCACCATCGGGTAGAAGAAGGCGAACTGGAACAGAATGTAGAGAAGAGGATGCATGGCGACCTCACTTTTCCTCGTACGGGAAGCTGCGGGCCGACATGGCCGCGCGGGCGTCATACGTGGAGGGACGTCCGGCGATGAAGTCATCCGGATACCAGGCGAAATGACGCACGCCCTGCGCCTGTAGACGACGGATCTGCGCGCGCAGGCGGTCGCCGGGGATCGGCTTGCCGGTGCGCCAGTCCAGCGTCTGCAGCTCGAACATCGTCTGCGACAACTGTGGATCGTGCTGCTTCACCGCCACCACCAGCCGGTCCAGCCAGCGTTCCGGGCTGCGGCTGCCTTCCATCCACGGCATCGCCATCAGCGCGGTGTGGTCGTAGGCCTTGTTGAACAGGTCCAGGCGCTGGGCGAACCAGCTCGCGCTCTGCGGTTCCAGCACGGGCTGGGCATACAGATTGCGCACGGTGCCCAGTTTCGGCCGCCAGCGCTGGGCGGCATTGCGCAGCTCAAGGGTGAAATCGATCAGCGCCTGGGTACGTGCACCGTCATCGCCTTCCTGCGGCAACCGGGTCAGCTCGGTGTCGCGCAGGTAGGCGTCATCGTGGAACAGTAAACCCTCGAAGTACGCGTTGATCGCCAGGTCTTCGTAGATGTCATTGATGATCCTGCGGACCTCTGGACGGGTGAAGTCCAGCCGGAAGATGCCGTCGCTTTCCGGGCTCTCGATGGCCAGCGCCCTGCGGATGGCCGGATCCTTGAGCTCATAGCCCAGTACCGGCAGCCAGGCGAACACCTTCACGCCGGCACGCGTCTTGAGCTGCCACGCCACCCGGTTGAACAGGTCCGCGCGCATCGGCAGATGCCGGTTGGGGAAGTACAGCGCATCGGCCGACCCGTTGCCGTCCGGATCGGCGAACGCCTGCAGGAACACGTGGGTCGGGCCGATCTTCTTGACCCGGTCGATCAGCGCATCCAGGTTTTTGCCCTGTTGCACGGGGTCGGCATCGTAGACCGCATCCAGGTCGATCTGCAGCGCACGCATCCCATCGCGTTCCACATCGCGACGCAGTTCGTAGGCCAGCTGCACCACGGTCGGGTTGTTGGTCACCAGCAGGCGCGCCAAGCCGTGCAGATCGCGCTTGACCGGGGTGCTGCGGCCTTCCAGATCGAAGGAGACCGGCATGCCCAGCTGCTCGGCGATATCGTTGCTGAGCGCGTTGTATGCGGCGTACGGCCACACGATCGCCTTCGGGCTGACGCCGACATTGCGCTGGATGCGCTCCACGCTGCGGCCCAGATCGGCGCGCAGGCGGGCCTCGTACTCGGCCGCGCTTTCATAGGTCCTGCGGGTCGGGTCGTAGATGCGCGTGATTACCGCCGGGGTCTGGTTGCCCTGCGGGTTGGACTGCACGCCGTGGTGCAGGTTGTCGGTGTGGCTGGCCAGTTCGATCAGCCCGCTTTTCTGCATCTCGCGCAGCTGCGCCCAGGTCAGGAAGTCGTCGCGGGTGAACGGGCGGTAGCCGTAGTCGATCTGGCGCCCCGCCGGCATGTCCACGTAGTCGGTGATCACCGCGACCAGCGCCGGATAGTTGTAGGCGCGCAGCAGCGGGAAGACCTTGCTGTACACGCTGCGCAATCCATCATCGAAGGTCAGCAGCACCGGTTTGGGCGGCAGCGGGGTGCCACCCTGTGAGGCGGTGATCAACTGCGACAGCGAGATCGGGTGATACCCGTGCGCGGACAACCAGTCCAGGTGCGCGGCGAAGTTCTGCGTGCTGACCGCATACGCATCCGGGTCGCCGCGCTCGGCCACCTCGTCGCGGATGTCGTGGTAGCTGAGCACCAGCAGGCCGTTGTCGGCGGCATCGAGTGCGGCCGGCCGCTGCTGTGCCTGTGCCGGCAGTACCACGGCGAGCAGGGCCAGCAACAGCCAGTGGGTCCAACGCTTCAAGTCCATGTGCTGCATGTCATTCTCCCCACCGCAGGCCGGCATCCAGGCCGATGTGTCGTTCACGCTGTCCGTCATAGACCGGTCGCGACCAGCGGATGCCGTACTCGAAAATGCGGCCTTCGCCGAGCTGCCATTCGTGGCGGTATTCCGCCGACGGCACGATCGCGCTGCCATAGCCCTGCTGCCAGTACTGCCCCACCGAAACGGTCAGGCGATGGCGGAAGTGGCGCTCGTAGTGGCGCCACAGCTGCTGGTCCACGCGCAGGCCGATCTCCACCGAGCGATCCTCGGAGGGGTTGAAGTAGGGCACGTCGTCGCGGCTGCCGCGGCTGGCGTACAGGCTGCCGAGGCCGTCCACGAACACGGTCGGCCGGGTCATCAGGCGCTGTTCGATGGCGGTGCTGACGGTGTCGCGGCGGTTGCCGTCGTCGTAGCGGAACTGGCTGGCGCCCAGGCTCCAGTGAGTCCGTTCGTCGCGCCGGTAGTCGGCCGCCAGCGCGATGCTGTCGGCGGTGATGCCGGAGACGCGCGCCTGCATCGAGGCCTCCGGGTCGTTGCGTGCGGCGGTGATGCCGGCATGCCACTGATCGCTGAACTGCCAGCCAAACCCGGCGCTGAGGCCGGTTTCGCCGATGTGGTCATTGGCGCGGTTGACGAAGGCTTCCGCATCCGCGCGTCCGTAGCGGTAGCGCGTACCCACGCCGATCCGCAGCGGATCGATGGTCTGGTCCTGGAAATCCACGCTGCGCCGGTCGGCGAACGCGACCAGGCGCCAGCGGTCGTCCAGCACCGGGGACTGCACTTCCACGCCATAGCGGCCGTCATCGTTGCCCAGCGGCGAAGCACCGCCACCGCCGGAACTGCGGCCACCTTCGGCGTAGGCATGCCACTGCCAGCCACGGTGCGCACGCCAGCTGCGGTCCATGCGCTGCACGGAGGGCTGGTTGGGATAGGCGGCAAGCAGGGTGTCGTGGATCGGCCGCGCCAGATCATCGCGCTGTACCTGCACGTAGGCGTCGTACTGGCCGAGGCGCGCGGGGACATCGCGCGGGTCCAGTGTGTTGGCCATGCTGTAGCGCTCCAGCGCCCGTCGCGGCCAGCCGCGCATCAGGTAGATGTTGCCGAGCGAGGATTGCGTGCCGGTGTTGCCGGGCCCGATCTCGATCATCTTCTCCAGATCGCGCTGTGCGGTGGGCAGGTCGCCGCTGTAGGCGCGGACCATGGCCAGGTTGAGGTCGGCCTCGTAGCGCGGCCAGTTGGGGTACGGCGCCTTGGCCCCGTTGGCCCAGCGCCAGGCCGGCTCATCGGCCTGCCAGCGCTTCAGCAGGGCGATCGCGGTGTCGGCCTGCTCGTCTTCCAGGTACGCGTACGCGAGCTCGGAGCGGGCCTGCGGCAGCGCCGGATCGGCCTTGAGCGCCGCCTCCAGCACCGGGATCGCCTCGGCCGGATGCTGGGTGGCCATCAGCGAATCGCCAACGGCGGCCAGCAGGTAGTTGGGGACAGGGTGGCCCTCGGCGAGCAGACTGCGGTATTCCTCGCGCACCTGTGCATGGCGGCCCAGCCGGTTGAGCAGGATCAGGCGGTCATGGCGGATCCGCAGCGGTGCCTGCTGCACGTTGGTGCCGTCGCGCTCGAGGTACTGCTGCATCTGCACCAGCGCGGCGTCGGCTTCATCCAGGCGGGTGTCTTCACTGGCACCGTAGGCCAGGCTCCAGCCGACCAGCTTGGCCAGATAGTTGCCTTCCAGCCGTTCTTTCTGGGCGGCGTCGAACAGGTCCGGGCGCGCCAGATAGAGCTGCCAGGCGCGGTGCGCGTTGCCGATGTCGGACAGCGTCAGCACCTGCAGGCGATACAGCAGTGCGTCGTCGGGCGATTGCACCCGTGCCCGCTCGATCGCGGCCAGTGCGTCCAGCCAATGGGCCTGGTCGCGGTAGTGGCCGATCTCGGCCAACGCGTCAGCCCGCGAGTCGGCGGCTGAGGCAGCCGGAGTGGAGAAAGCGAGTGCGGCACATGCCAGGCCGACGCAGAGCGCCAGCGGCCGATGGTCGTACATGGAACCCCCCTTGGAGCATCCTTTCAAACGTGTCTTGCGTCAAAAGTGTGACGCACATCACATGCCAATCGTGCCTGACTGCGCGGCTGTTGCCAAATGGCCAACAGCCGGGTACGACCGATCAACCCCGGATGGGCCCCGGAGGGGAGGGGCAAGTCATTGAATCGCTGGAGATTCGCGCCATGTCGTCCGCATGGGAAAGCGCACTCCGTCGCGATGAAGCTGTTCATCCCGCTGGCGCTGCCAGCGGTCCCGAACATGGCCCGGTGCACCGCACCGGGTCAGTTAACGACACGCTACGTCAGCTGTTGCGCACAGCGCGTGTAGATGGACGCAGCGGAGCACTCACCACTGGTCTTCGAGCTTCTGCGGTTTGCAGGCGACCCAGGAGGCGCACAACAGCACCACCGCGCACAGCACCAGGAAGCCGAACGGCAGGTGCCAGCCGCCGCTGACCGCATGCAGCCAGCCGAACAGGAACGGGCCCAGGCAGCTGAACGCATAGCCCACGCCCTGCATGAAGCCGGACAGCGCCGCCGAACCGGCCGGGGTGCGGGTGCGCAGGTTGATCAGGGTCAGCGCCAGCGGGAAGGTCGACGGCCCGATGCCGAGCAGCACCGCCCACAGCCACGGCGCCTTCATCGGGGCGAACAACAGGCCGGCGAAGGCGATCAGGAAGGCGCTGAAGCCGATCAGTACCAGCCCGAAGGGATTGCGCAGGCGCACGGCCAGCGCCGGCATGGTCAGCGATGGCAGCAGGCCGCAGGCGGCGAAGATGGCGACCATGATGCCGCCGAAGGCCGGCGTGGCACCGGCTTCGACCACGATCCGCGGCAGCCAGGTGAACATCGAATAGGTCATCAGCGAGGTCATGCCGAACATCAGGGTCATGCCCCACGCCAGCGGCGTCTTCCAGACCTTGCCATGCGGCGCGCTGGACGGGTCGTTGGCGGCGCTGATCGTGTCCGGATGCGGACGCGCACGCGAGAGCATCAGCCACGGCAGCGCGGCGGCCAGCGACATCAGCGCCCAGATACCCAGCGACACGCGCCAGCCGGCCTGCTGCGCGACCGGCACCGCCAGCAGTGCCGGCATCATCGTGCCGATCTGCAGGACGGTGATGTAGAGCGTGCTCATGGTGCCCACGCGGTTGGCGAAGTAGCGCTTCACCAGCGGCGGTACCACCACGTTGCCGATGCCCATGCCAGCCAGCGCCACCACCGAACCGAACAGCAGGCTGCCCACGCCGCCGGCCATCGAGCGCAGCAGCAGGCCCACGGTGGCCAGGCTCATCGCCAGCAGCGCGGTGCGCTCCAGGCCCAGGCGGCGCGCCACGGCCGGGGTGGTGACGCCGAACAGCGCGAAGGCCGCGGTGGGCAGCATGCCGAGCACGCCGGTCATCGTGGTGCCGAAGCCGAACGTCTGGCCGAGCACATCCAGCAGCGGGGTCAGCGAGGTGACCGCAGTGCGCAGGTTCAAGGCGGCCAGCAGGATCGCGGCAAACGCCAGCAGGCGTCCGTGCAGCAGGGACTGGGACGGTGAGGTGGGGTGAGTCATCAGCATGTTTCCTGACAGGTGGCGCACCGCGGCCATGCCGGCGCGCGGGTGCAACGGCAGAGACCGGCCAGCGGCCGGCATCTGCGGGGTAGGGGACTGGGCCGGCGCCGAAGGCGAGGCCAGGACCTGGCATTGTACGGGTTCGATCCGGACAGGTCGCGCCGGCGGGTGCCAAGGCCTCGGCGACGCGCCCGCCCATCGCCCTCATTCCTGAAGTGCCTCAATCAACAGACACAAAAAAACCCGGAGGACAGTGATGTCTTCCAGGCTTGATTGTGACCATCAAATGGTCGGGGAGACAGGATTCGAACCTGCGACCTCTACGTCCCGAACGTAGCGCTCTACCAGACTGAGCTACACCCCGTAAGGAGCCGCCTATTGTATCGATCCCGCCGGTCGGCGGCAAGGGGGGATCGCGTTTTTCACCTTCGGTGCCGTGTTGCCACGGCCCTTGATAAAGAAGCCTGGAAACGTGTTCCCAGGCTTCAATACGACCACCGAAGTGGTCGGGGAGACAGGATTCGAACCTGCGACCTCTACGTCCCGAACGTAGCGCTCTACCAGACTGAGCTACACCCCGAAGGAGCCGACAAGGATACGGTGTGAAGACCCGATCGGCAACCTTTTTTTAGCCTTCTTCGTGATCCGTGCGGCTCTGCTCGCGGGCTTCGAACCACATGCCGTTGAGGATGGCCACGACCGAAGCCAGCCCTGCACCCAGAATCCAAGCGAAGTACCACATGGTAAGTCTCCTATCGCGCCGTGGGGCGCATCAGTAAGCGTTGGGGTTGTCGCCCATCTCTTCGGCCGTGGTCTTGCCCTTCATCACGCGGTAGACCCAGGAGGTGTAGGCGATGATGATCGGCAGGAAGATGGCCGTGGCGATCAGCATGATCCCCAGGGTCAGGTGGCTGGAGGAGCTGTCCCAGACGGTCAGGCTGGAGCCCGGCTGGCTGGAGGAGGGCAGCAGGAACGGGAAGATCGCAAAACCGACGGTCAGGATGATGCCGGCGATCGAAGCCCCCGAGGCCAGGAAGGCCAGGCCGCCCCGACGGGCCCGCAGCAGCACCGCGCTGGCCAGGGCGCCGAGCAGGCCGACGATCGGCGCGAGCAGGGTCAGCGGCATGGTCTGGTAGTTGCGCAGCCAGCCACCGGCCACCGCACCGGCGGCAGCGGTCTTGAGCAGCGGGTTGGTCGGGCCATCGGTGACCACCTGCGAGGTGATCTGGTAGCCCGGCAGGCCGAAGGCCACCCAGACGCCGGCCAGGGCGAACAGCACGAAGGTCAGCACCGCCGCGATGCTGCCGTAACGGGCCGAGCGCTCGGCCACCGGGCCATCGGTCTTGAGCACCAGCATCGCTGCGCCATGCGAGACCACCATCGCCACGCTCACCAGGCCGGCCACCAGGGCGAACGGGTTGAGCAGACCGATCAGGGTGCCGGTGTAGAAGATGCGCATGCTGTCATCGAAGTGGAAGGGCACGCCGACCAGCACGTTGCCCACCGCCACGCCAGCAATCAGTGCCGGCAACAGGCCACCGACGAACAGCGCACGGTCCCAGTTCTCACGCCAGCGCTTGCCGGGCATCTTGCTGCGGTACTTGAAGGCGACCGGGCGCAGGATCAGCCCGAACAGCATCAGGAACACCGCCAGGTAGAAGCCGGAGAAGCTGACCGCGTACAGCGGCGGCCAGGCGGCGAAGATCGCACCACCACCGAGCACCAGCCACACCTGGTTGCCTTCCCACACCGGGCCGACGGTGTTGATCACCAGCCGGCGTTCGTCATCGGTCCTGGCCACGAACGGCAGCAACGTGCCGACGCCGAGGTCGAAACCGTCCATCACCGCCCAGGCGATCAGCAGGATGCCGAGCAGCAGCCACCAGATCACGCGGAGCGTGGTGTAATCGAGTCCAATGAATTCCATCTGGGTTCTCCTGCCTTACGCCCGACCGTGGGTCGGCGCAGCGGCATTGGGGGAAAGGGACGTGGCTGCAGCCTGCAGCGACGGCAGGATGTCGTCCGGGCCCTTGCGGATCGCCTTGAGCATCAGCTTCACTTCGATGACCAGCAGCACCGTGTACAGCGCGGTGAATACCGCCAGCGTGGTCAGGATTTCATGCAGGGCCAGGCCCGACGCGGCGTAGAAGGTCGGCAGCACGCCGTCCACCGCCCACGGCTGGCGACCGTACTCCGCCACGAACCAGCCGCATTCGATCGCGATCCACGGTGCCGGCAGCGACCACAGGGCGAGCTTGAGGAACCAGCGCTTGTCCTGGAAGTTGTGGCGGCACGAGTAGTAGAAGGCCAGCGCGAAGAAGGCGATCAGGTAGAAGCCCAGGCCCGCCATGATGCGGAAGGTCCAGAACAGCGGGGCGACCCGCGGCACGGTATCCATCGCGGCCTTGGAGATTTCTTCCGGGGTGGCGTTGAGGATGTCCTCGCGATAGCGCTTGAGCAGCAGGCCGTGGCCCAGATCCTGCCAATGGCGGTCGAACATCTCGCGCGCTTCGACGTCGTTCTTGTCCTTGCGCACGCGTTCCAGTGCACCGTAAGCCAGCTGGCCACCGCGGATGCGGTTTTCGGCACGCCCCACCAGTTCCAGGATGCCCGGGATCGGCTGGTCCAGCGAACGGGTGGCGATCAGGCCCATCAGGTACGGAATCTTGATCGCGTAGTCGTTGGTATGGGTGGTCTGGTTCGGAATGCCGAAGGCGGTGAAGTCGGCCGGGGCACGCTCGGTTTCCCACATCGCTTCGATCGCGGCCAGCTTCATCTTCTGGTGTTCGCTGGCGGCATAACCGCTTTCGTCACCCAGCACCACCACCGACAGCGAGGACAGCAGGCCGAAGGCCGCCGCCACCGCGAAGGAGCGGCGGGCCATGTCCTTGTGCTTGTTGCGCAGCAGGAACAGGGCGCTGATCGACATCACGAACACCGCGCCGGTCACGTAGCCCGCACTGACCGTATGCACGAACTTGGCCTGCGCCACCGGGTTGAACAGCACGGCGGCGAAGTCCACCACCTCCATGCGCATCGTTTCCGGGTTGAAAATCGCGCCGGTCGGGTTCTGCATCCAGCCGTTGGCGATCAGGATCCACACCGCCGAGAGGTTGGTGCCCAGGGCCATCAGCCAGGTCACCGTGAGGTGCTTGACCGGGGTCAGCCGCTTCCAGCCGAAGAAGAACAGACCGATGAAGGTCGCTTCCAGGAAGAACGCCATCAGGCCTTCGATCGCCAGCGGTGCGCCGAAGATGTCACCGACGTAGTGGCTGTAGTACGACCAGTTCATGCCGAACTGGAATTCCATCACGATGCCGGTGGCGACGCCGATGGCGAAGTTGATGCCGAACAGCGTGCCCCAGAACAGCGTCATCTGGCGCCAGACCTGTTTGCGGGTCATGACGTAGACGCTCTCCATGATGGCCACCATGAACGACAGGCCAAGCGTGAGGGGAACGAAAAGGAAGTGGTACATCGCGGTCAGAGCGAATTGCAGCCGCGACAGTTCTACGACTGTCTGATCAATCATGGCCTGGCTACCTCGTTGGGTTTTGCCGTTTCAGGTGGCGGGAAGGGGGGTCTACGGGGTGAATTCTGTGACCAGCAACTTCAAACAGCCTTGATTCAGATCAATGTACAAAGACACTCATGCGGGGATCGTATGCGCTCCCATCCCTGCGACCGCTGGCCGCAGGGGGACGGGGCCAGCACCTACTACAATCGACGGAACCTTCCTGTGGCCGCCAGTGACTTGTTTTGAGCATACCCCCCGACGCGCCCCTTGGTGAGACAACCGCCCTGCGCCGTCAGCGCCTGCACTGGCTGGGCGGGCTGGCAACGGCCGCGCGCGGCAAGCAGCGCCTCGCGGCGATCTGCATCTGCCTGTCCGGCGCATTGCTGATCGGGCAGGCCGCCGCCATCGCCTGGCTGATCCAGGCGGTGCTGGTCGATCATCGCCCGTTGACCGAGGCCACGCCGGTGCTGCTGGGACTGCTGGCGGTGCTGGGGATCCGCACCCTGCTCGGCAGTGCGACCCAGGCGGCGGCCGGCGATGTCGCCGATGCGGCGCGGCTGGCCCTGCGTGAACGGGTTTATCAGCGGCTGCTGGGGCGCGGTCCGCTGTGGCTGCGCCAGCAACGCACCGGCGAGTTGGGTGAGCTGATGCTGGCGCATGCCGATGCGATTGAGAATTACTACTCCGGCTATCAGCCAGTCCGCATCGAAGTGGTGGTGGTGCCGTTGCTGATCGCCATCGCCGTGGCCTGGACCGACTGGGTGATTGCGCTGATCCTGCTGTTCACCGCGCCGCTGGTGCCGTTCTTCATGATGCTGGTCGGCTGGGGCGCAGAAGCGGCCGGCCGTGCGCAGTTGGGTGAACTGGCGCGGATGAGCGGTCACTTCGCCGATCGGATCAAGGGACTTGGCCTGCTGCGCCTTTACGGGCGAGGGGAGGCCGAGCTGGACGGCGTGGCGAGCGCGGCAGAAGGCGTGCGCGAGCGCACCCTGAAAGTGCTGCGGATCGCCTTCCTTTCTTCGACGGTGCTGGAGTTCTTCGCCTCGGTCAGCGTCGCGATGGTCGCGTTGTACCTGGGCCTGAGCTATCTCGGCCTGATGTCGCTGCATGCGCAGGTGCCGACGCTGGGCGTCGGCATGTTCTGTCTGCTGCTGGCACCGGAGTTCTACGCGCCGCTGCGGCGATTGGCCGCGCACTATCACGACCGCGCCAATGCGCTGGCCGCCGCGGCGGAAGTGGAGCGCCTGCTCGGCGAACTGCCTGCCGCCGCCGTTGTCGATGACGCACCGTCCGCCACCGCGCGTGCGCCGGAATTGCTCGAACTGCACGCGCCGCCGGTGGTCGTACGCGATGTGAGCCTGCGCCCGCTGGGTGCGCACCACGATGTGGTGCAGCACCTGTCGTTCCAGATCGAGCCCGGGCAACGCGTGGCGCTGGTCGGCCCCAGCGGCAGCGGCAAGAGCACGTTGCTGGAAGCACTGGCCGGATGGTTGCCACCCCGCGAGGGCAGCATCGTGCTGCGCCCGGGGCTGGACGTGGGCTATGCCGGGCAGCGCCCGTATCTGTTCCACGGCACGATTGCCGACAACCTGCGCCTGGCCGCGCCCGGTGCCACCGATGCGCATCTGCGCGCCGTGGCCGAAGCCGCTCAGGTGATGCGCTTCGCGGCCGCACTGCCGCAGGGTCTGGACACGGTGATCGGTGAGCGCGGCTTCGGCCTGTCCGGCGGCGAGGCGCGCCGCATCGGTCTGGCCCGGCTGCTGCTGCGCGATCCGCACCTGCTGCTGCTCGACGAGCCGACCGCCTTCCTCGATCCCGATACCGAAGCCGATCTGCTGCGCACCCTGGCGGCATTCGCACGCGGGCGCAGCGTGGTGATCGCCACCCACAGCGAGACCGCGATGCGCTGGGCCGACACCCGCCTGACCTTGACTGCCGGCGGCGCTCGGCTGGCCTCGGAGGTGACGCCATGAAAGCCATCCACATCGATTCGCTGAAGGGTGTGTTCGCGCGGCATCGCGGGCGCCTGCTGCTGACCGTCCTGCTGCTGTGGACGACGATGCTGGCCGGCACCGCATTGCTGGGGCTGTCCGGTGGTTTCCTGACCGCCGCTGCTTTGGCCGGGGCGGCCGGGCTCGGCAATGGCTTCAACTTCTTCTCGCCCTCGGCGGGCATCCGCGGACTGACCATGGCGCGGATCGTGTCGCGCTACTTCGAAAAGCTGGTGGGCCACGATGTCACCCTGCGCATCGCTCGCGATCTGCGCGTGTGGTTCTTCCGTCGCGCGCTGCCGCTGGCACCGGCGCGCCTGGCAGGGGTGCGCACTGGTGAGCTGCTGGCGCGGCTGATGTCGGATATCGGCGAGGTCGACGGCCTGCTGGTGCGCGCAATCGGCCCGCTGCTGGCGCTCGGTGGCATCTCGCTGGTCGCGGTGGTGTCGGCCGGCATCATCTATCCGCCTGCGGCCGGTCTGCTGGCGGTGCTCGCCGTGCTGATCGGCATCGGCGTGCCGTGGTTGACCGTGCGCGGCGCCGCCGACCAGGAACGCGACCGCGCGCTGCACCGCGCGCAGCTGCGTACCCAGTCGTTCGAAGGGCTGGAAGGCGCGGCCGATCTCACCGCGCTGCAGGCCCGCGAGCATTGGAACCAGCGCGTGCTGGTGGCGGCCAAGCAGCTGAAGTCGCGTGACAAGCGTCGCCGCTGGCGGCTGATCAGTGGCAACGCACTGCATGGCCTGTGCGGCGCGGGTGGCCTGGTCGCGATGCTGTGGCTGGCACTGCATGCCTTCGAACGCGGCCGTGTGGATGCCGCGCTGGCCGCTGCGCTGGTGTTCCTGACCGTTGCACTGCTGGAGCTGTGGGCCGGCATCGGTCTGGCCTGGCAGTCGTGGTTGTCGGGCCGCGTCGCCGCGGTGCGGCTGGAAGCCATCGTGGACCAGGCGCCGGGCGTGGTGGAAGCCGACGCGCCGGTAGTCGTGCCGTCCGTGCCTGCAACGCTGCGGTTCGATCAGGTGGTGTTCCGTTGGCCCGGCCAAGCGCGGGTGCTGCTGGACCAGGTGCAACTGCAGCTCGCCCCGGGCGAACGGATCGCGATCCGCGGCGACAGCGGCAGCGGCAAGACCACGCTGTCGTCTCTGTTGCTGAGGCTATGGGACCCGGAGGCCGGCAGCGTGCGTTACGGCGATACCGATATCCGCCGCTTCACCCAGGCCGACTGGCATCGCCAGATCGCCTGGCTGCCGCAGAACGCGCCGGTGTTCGCCGGCACCGTGGCCGACAACCTGCGACTCGGCGATGTACGGGCCAGCGATGAACGATTGTGGCAGGTGCTGGCGGAGGTCCGTCTGCACGCGTGGGCCGAGCAGATCGGCGGCTTGTCGGCGTGGGTCGGCGAGAACGGCGCGACCATGTCGGCCGGTCAGGCACGGCGCCTGGCGCTGGCGCGCGCGCTGCTGCGTGACGCACCGATCCTGGTGCTGGATGAACCCACCGAAGGCCTGGATGTGGATACCGCGCATGCGTTGTTGTATGACATGGTGGATGCGCTGGGCAACCGCAGCCTGTTGATGATCACCCACGACGAACTGCCGGAGGGCATCGTGCATCGCAGTTATCGTCTGCGGGAGGGGCGGTTGGAGTAGATCGGGGGTCGGCAGAAAGCACCTGCGGGCTGTCTGGCGGATGCAATGTGCTTGAACTAGGATCGTGTCTCAACGTGAACAAGGATGTTGAGCATGAAGTGCAGAGCAGCGTTCCTCCTGATGCTGGGGCTCCTCAGCGGCGGGGCCTCGGCCGACACGGTCTGGAAAGGCACCAGCGTCAACTCGATCACCTCCGGTACGGGAGACATTCTGCAGGACGGTGGTGCGGACCTGCGCTTGTCCGCCGAATCGACCGGCACGGAAAAATTCGTCGGCGCCATCACCTCGATGGACGCCCGTCCTTTCCAGGGGCGAGAGGTTCGTTTAGCTGGACGATTACTGGTCGAGGATGGCGCAGGCAGTGCCGCGCTGTGGGTGCGTGCGGACGGCGCCAACGAGCGATTGGCGTTTGCGAGTTCAGCTGGCGCGCCCGTGCGTGCCGGCGTGGGCGCGCAGGCGAGAGAGCTCCGTCTTTACATTCCGTCCGGAACGACAACCCTCAAGCTCGGTGTCACGCTCGACAGCGCCGGGCATGTCGCTGTGCAAGGGCTCGTGTTGACAGCCGAGGCTGCCACGTCGGGCGGCGTGTCCGCCTATGACATGGTCGAGTATGCCCTCACCACCATCCGCGCCAATGCGTTGAACGCCGGGAACGTTGACTGGTCCGCCGAGGAGAAGGCGCGCTTGGCGCCGGCACTGAAAAGCCTCCCCGCACAAGAGGCCTATGGCAGCATCAGAGCGGTTTTGGATCTGCTGGCAGATCGCCACAGCTTCCTGCAACACCCCAGGGAGGCCGCCGCATACCGGGAGACCGCTGTTGCATCGAGAGACATCGAGGCCAGGCAGATGCAGGACATCGGTTACGTTCTGGTGCCGGGCCTGCGCGGGACCGAAGCAAGTGCTGGTGAAGCTTTTACCTCCCAGCTCTGTGAGCAGATCGAACGATTGGCGCCGACGTCAGCCAAGGGCTGGATCGTCGACCTGCGCCAGAACACGGGCGGCAACATGTGGCCGATGCTCAGCGGATTGCAACCGTTGCTGGGTAACGGAAATATTGGCGCATCCCGGGACCGCAACGGCACTGCCACCGCTTGGCGCCCAGAATCCCGCCGTGCATGCGGAGTCGACCTTTCCAGCAGCCGCGTGGCCGTTCTCGTCGGCCCGAAGACCGCAAGCTCTGGAGAAGCCGTTGCCGTCGCCTTCAGAGCCCGCCCGGGTACCCGGTTCTTCGGGCAGCCGACGGCAGGTCTCGCAACAGCCAACCGCTCCTATCCGCTGCCTGACGGTGGCGCGCTCCGGTTGACGAGGGCCGTGATGGTTGATCGCTCGGGTGAGGCCTATCCGGACGGGATAGAACCCGAGGAACGCGTTTCGAGTGATCAGGACGCCATCGACATGGCGGCCGCGTGGCTACGCTTGTCGCAGTGAAGCAGCGCCGCATGCACTGAATACTCTTGGGTTCATGCCCGCAGCAGCACCGCAAGCGCCGAGACGTTGGCCAGCACGCACAGGGCGAACACCCACTGGAATGCGCTCTTGCGGTGTTTGTGGCGGAACACGGATTGGCCCAGCAACGCGCCAGGCCAACCACCCGCGAAGGCCAGCAGCTGCAGGGTGCGCTCGGGTGTGCGCCAGTTGCCCAGGCGTGCGGCGCGTTTGTCATGCCCGTAGAGCGCAAAGGCGACAGCACTGGTGAGTGCGTACCATGCGCCCAGCCACTGCGGTAACAACCCGGTAATCGCCATCGCGACCAACGCGCCTGCCGCCGCCAGCGCCAGGTACCAGCGCGCGTGCCTCACAGCGCCTGCAGAAAGCCGCTGACCGCCGGGCCAAACCGGGCGAAGTCGACCAGGAAGGCATCGTGGCCCTGCGGCGAATCCAGCCCGATGAACTGTGCGTCGGCGCCACCGGCGCGCAGGCCATCGGCGATCTGCTGTTGCTGCTGTACCGGGAACAGGATGTCGGTGTTGGCGCCGATCGCCAGCGCCTTGTCCACCTGGATCTTCGCCAGCCCGGCCATGACGTTGCCGTCGGCGTATTCGGCCAGGTCGAACCAGTCCATCGAGCGGCTCAGGTACAGATAGCAGTTGGGATCGAAGAAGCGCACGAAGCGGCGGGCATGGCCCTCCAGGTAGCTTTCCACCTGGAACTCCAGGCCGAACGGATCGTCATCGGCCTGGTCCGAATCCAGGCGCACGCGGCCGAAGCGGCCATCCCATTCCAGTGCGGAGCGGTAGGTGATCACGCCGAGCTTGCGCGCCATGCGCATGCCCGATTCCGGATAGGCCTGGTCGGTGTAGCGACCGCCATTCCACTGCGGGTCGAGCCGGATCGCCTCGCGTTGCAGCGAGCGGATCGCGATCGAGAACGGCAACGCCTGGGCACTGCCGGAAATATTGATATGGCTGCGCGCGATGCCCGGGTGCAGCAACAGCAGTGCCAGCGCGGTCATCCCGCCCATCGAGTTGCCGATCACGCAGGCCAGCTCGGTCACGCCCAATGCGCGCACCACCTCGACCGCTGCGCGTGCGCCATCTTCGATCGACAGTTCGGGGAAGCGCAGGCCGTACAGCTCCCCGGTGGCTGGGTCGATGCTGGCCGGACCGGTCGAGCCCTTGCAGCTGCCCAGCGAGTTCACGCAGATCACGAACCAGCGATCCGTATCGATCGGCTTGCCCGGGCCGACCATGGCCTCCCACCAGCCGGCGGCCGGATTGTCGGCGTTGGCCGCGGCATGCGCGTCCGGCGACAGCCCGGTGACGATCAACACCGCATTGCCGGCGTCCGCGTCGAGCGTGCCCCAGGTCTCGTAGGCGACATGCGCCTCGCGCAGTGCACCGCCGCGCTTGAACGCGAACGGCGAGGGCAGGGCGTGGTAGCGGGTGCCGGGGGGAATGAATTCAGTCATGCGCGCATTTTAGCCGGGCGCCGCGATGGCGCCGTGGTGGTGGGCGGCACGCTGCGTCGCGCCGCGCACCGGTCATGGGCGATCGAACACCAAGGGCACCGGCCCGGCGTGGGGCAGGCGCACCCGTACCGGCGCGGTTTCCACGTCGTCCGGCTGGCGGTTGGCCTGGCCCGAGCGCGACAGCCGTGCCAGTACCTCGACCTCCTGCAGCTGCGACAGCGTGCTGGTCGGCATCGGGCTGTCGCCATCGCCGAGCGTCACCAGCAGCGGCAGCCGGCTGGCCGGATGCTTCTGCACCGCGACCGGCATCGGCGGGCCGTCCGGCGCGCGTGCGATCACGAAGACCGTGGCGTTGGCCCAGGCCGGATCCATCGCGGTTCCGGGCGCGAAGCGCACCTGCACGGCGAGGGCGTGGTCGCCCGCCGCGGCAGGGGCAGGGGTTTCCACCCGCGGCGGCAGACCGGCAGCGCCACGTGCGATGGCGATCTGCTCGCGCAACGCACGCGCCGCGCCGGGTTCCAGCGTCGGCAGCAGGGCTTCCCAGGCCTTCGCGGCCTCGGCGTCCTGGCCGCGTTGGCGCAGGGCAATGCCGATCAGCCAGCCGGCCCGCTCGCTCTCCGGCGCCAGCGCGTTCGCATGACGCAGCCATTGCAGGGCCTGGTCATCAAACTGTTTGCCCGGCGCGGCCTGCGCGCGCGCCTGCGCCGCTTCGACCAGGATGCCGGGATCGTCCGGCGCGAGCCGCACCGCGCGGTCGAACGCGGCCGTGGCCTCGGCCAGCTTGCCCAGCGCCAGCTGCGAGCGGCCGAGCAGGGCCCAGCCATCGGCGCGTTGTGGGTCTTTCGCCAGCGCCTGTTGCAGCGCCTGCACGCCATCTTCCAGCGTGGCGGGCGCGTCGCTGGTCGCGGTCCGCTCGGCCGCATCCGGCGTGCCGACCAGCAGGTACAGCGCGCCACCGGCCAATCCCAGCGCCAGCATGGCGATCACAAAGGGGCGGTGCGAACCGCCTGCACGCAGCGGCCGCAGTACGAGTGCAGCAAGGGCGGCCGCGAACACGGCGGCACTCAGGGCCATCCACAGGCTCACCAGCGTTCCTCGCTCTTGTCCATCGGTTGGATCCCGCGGCTGCGACGGCGCACCACCCAGACCAGCACGCCCGCGCCGATCAGCAGCGCCACCGGCGGGCCGAACCAGAGCAGTGCGTTGCGGGCCTCCATCGGCGGCCGGTACAGCACGAACTCGCCATAGCGGTCGACCAGGAACTGTTTGATCTGCGCATCGCTGTTGCCCTGCTGCATCAGTACCAGCACTTCGCGGCGCAGATCATGCGCGATCTGTGCATTGGAATCGGCCAGCGACTGGTTCTGGCATTGCACGCAGCGCAGTTCGGCGGCCAGCGCATGGAAGCGGGCTTCCTCGGCGGCATCGCGGTACTGCAACGGGGTCGGGTCGGAGACGGCCTGCGCCATGGCCGGCGGGGCCAATGCCAGGGCCAGCGCGATCAGCGCCACGCCGACCCGGCGGGTCATCCGGTTACGGCGAGGCCGGCAGCTGCGGCTGGGCATTGGCATGGGCACGCTCCACCTTTTCCAGTTCCGGAATCAGCTGGGTATCGATGACGCGCTGGCTGAGCGCGCCGCTGTACTTCCAGCGCACCACGCCGCTGGCGTCGATCAGGAAGGTCTCCGGCGCGGCGGTGACGCCCCAGTCGATCGCGGTGCGGCCTTCGATGTCGCTCAGCACCAGCACGAACGGATTGCCCAGCTGCTCCAGCCAGCGCAGCGCATCGGCCGGCTCGTCCTTCCAGTTGTAGCCGATCACGCGCACGCGCTTGGTTTCGGCGAATTTGGTCAGGATCGGATGTTCGTCGCGGCAGGCCGCGCACCAGCTGCCCCATACATTGAGGACATAGGGCGCGCCGCGCAGTTCAGTGCTGCTGACCTTGATCTGCGGATCGTGCAGCACCGGCAGCTCGAACGCCGGTGCGGCCTTGCCGATCAGCGCCGAGGGCAGCACGTCGCGGTCCGGCGCGCCGGATTTCATCACCCCGTAGATCATCAGCCCCAGCAGCCCGAAGAAGAACAGCACCCCGATGACGATGGCCACGGGCGGCAGCGGACGGGAGGCGGGGCGGGGATCGGACACGGGGAACTCCTAGGGACGACGGAAACGACGATCGGCGGCGGTGACGAAGCCACCCAGTGCCATCAGCAGCGCGCCCAGCCAGATCCAGCGGACGAACGGTTTGATGTGCACGCGCACGGCCCATGCATTGTTGCCCAGCGACTCGCCGAGTGCCACGTAAACATCGCCGTTGAGGCGGGCGTGGATGCCGGCCTCGGTCATCACCTGTCCGCCACTGGCGTACAGGCGTTTTTCCGGATGCAGCAGGGCCAGTTCGCGGTCGTGCTGGAGCACGCGCAGGTGGCCGCGATCGGCGACGTAGTTCGGGCCCTGTTGATGGTCTACGCCTTCGAAGCGCACTTCATACGTGCCCACCACCAGCGACTGTCCCGGTGCGAGCGCGACTTCGCGCTGCACGTTCAAGGCCTCGACCAGCAGCGCACCGGCCAGGAACACGGCCACGCCACCATGGGCGAGCAGCATGCCGACCATCTCGGCGGTGAACCTGCCGTTGCCGCGCAGGCGGGTCCAGACAAAGCGCCCGGTACCGAACGCGACCCAGGCCGCCCCGGTGACACCGGCGGCGCTCTTCAGCGCCCCCTGGGGCGCCATGAAGTGGGCGATCACGCCGAGCAGCAGGGCCAGCCCGGCCCACGGCGCGAGCATCGCCACGCGGCGCGAGGCCTGGTCGCGCTGCCAGTTGACCAGCGGCCCGAACGGCAGCAGCGCCACCAGCGGCGCCATCAGGACCACGAACAACGTGCCGAAGTAGGGCGGCCCGACCGAGACCTTGCCCAGCCCGAGTGCGTCGGCCAGCAGCGGGTAAAGCGTGCCGAGCAGCACCATGCCGCAGGCTGCGGCGAGCAGCAGGTTGTTGGCCAGCAGCAGGGTTTCACGCGAGGTCGGCAGGAAGCCGCGGCGCGGATCCTCGCTGGTCAGCGCGCCGGCCCGCAGCGCATACAGCAGCAGCGCGCCACCGATGACCACGGCCAGGAAGATCAGAATGAAGGTGCCGCGCGAGGGATCGGCGGCAAACGAATGCACGCTGGTCAGCACGCCCGAGCGCACCAGGAAGGTGCCGAGCAGTGACAGCGCGAACGCCGCGATCGCCAGCAGCAGCGTCCAGCTGGCGAAGCTGCCGCGCTTTTCAGTGACGGCCTGGGAGTGGATCAGCGCCGCGCCGGCCAGCCACGGCATGAAGCTGGCGTTCTCGACCGGATCCCAGAACCACCAGCCGCCCCAGCCCAGTTCGTAATACGCCCACCAGCTGCCCAGCGCGATGCCGAGGGTCAGGAAGCCCCAGGCCACGTTGGTCCACGGCCGCGTCCAGCGCAGCCAGCGCGCATCCACGCGGCCTTCCAGCAGGGCGGCGATCGCGAATGCGAACGGCACCGCAAAGCCCACGTACCCGATGTACAGCATCGGCGGATGGATGATCAGCCCGGGATCCTGCAGCAGCGGGTTGAGGTCGCGTCCTTCCAGCGGCGCCGGGATCAGCCGCGCGAACGGATTGGAGGTGAAGATGAGGAAGGC
This sequence comes from Stenotrophomonas sp. TWI700, assembly GCF_039673645.1. Taxonomy (NCBI): domain Bacteria; kingdom Pseudomonadati; phylum Pseudomonadota; class Gammaproteobacteria; order Lysobacterales; family Lysobacteraceae; genus Stenotrophomonas; species Stenotrophomonas sp. TWI700. Next base: position 21,043 of record NZ_JBDJMB010000021.1, read on the forward strand.
GAGGAAGCCGATGCTGATGATGCCGAGCACCCCGAGCACGCGCGCGGAGACGACGGCGGGCAGGCGCTTGGACCACCGTGCCACCGCGCCGCACCATACCGCCAGCACCAGCGCCCACAGCAGCAGCGAGCCTTCGTGTGCGCCCCAGACCGCGGAGTAGCGGTACGCCAGCGGCAGCAGCGAGTTCGAATTCTCCGCGACATAGCGCACCGAGAAATCCTGGGTGACGAAGGCCGCCGTCAACACACCGAACGCGCCCAGCAGCAGTGCCAGCTGGGCATACGCGGCCGGACGTGCCACCGCCATCCACGTGGCGCGGTCGCGATGGGCGCCCCACAGCGGCAGCACCGTCTGCAGCAGTGCCATCAGCAAGGCGGTGACCAGCAGGATCTGCCCCAGTTCCGGCAGCACTCAGTACGTCTCCGGTGCCGGCACGGGCACATCGTGTTTGGTATGTGCCTGGCCCATCTTGTCGGCCACTTCCTTGGGCATGTAGGTCTCGTCGTGCTTGGCCAGCACTTCCTCGGCGACGAAGCGGCCATCCTGCAGGCGTCCGGTGGCGACCACGGCGGTGCCCTCGGCGAACAGGTCCGGCAGGATCCGCGAGGTGATCACCGGCAGCGTGGCGTCACCATCGGTGACCACGAAGTGCGCATCCATCGAGCCGGGCGCGCGCTGCAGTGACCCTTTGACCACCATGCCGCCGAGGCGGAACCGGGCGTGATCGCCGGCATCGCCGCGCAGCACTTCGGAAGGGGTATAGAGGTAGGCGATATTGCGCTGCAGGGCCATCGCCACCAGCGCGGTCGCCAGGCCGGAGGCGAGCACCAGCAGCATCACCCAGAGCAGGCGGCGACGCCGGACCGGATTCATCGGGTCAGCTCCGGCGCCACTGGCGGCGTGCTGCCCGCCGCCGCGCGGGCCTGTTGGCGCTGCTGGCGGCGTGCCGCCAGGCGGCGTGCCCAGCGCAGCCGCAGCCAGGAGCCGATGGCATCACTGCCCAGCACCAGCACGAACACCGCATAGGCGGCCATCACATAGGGCAGGTGGGTCATGCGCGGCGGTCCTCCAGAGGGGCACGGGTGCCTGCAGCGACCCAGGCCTTGCCGGCCTCGCGCAGCAGGTTGTCGGCACGGGCCTTGGCCAGCAGCGAGCCGGCGAACCACAGCTTGGTACCGATCACCATCAGCCACAGGGGCAGCGCCATGCTGGCATCCAGGGTGGAGTCGCCGAACAGGCGGATGGTCTGGCCCTGGTGCAGGCTGCCCCACCATTCCACCGAATAGCGGATCACCGGCAGCAGGCTCACCCCGACGATGGACAGCAGGCCGGCCGCGCGCGCGGCGCTGCGACGGTCCTCGATGGCGTAATACAGGCCGATCACCCCCAGGTACAGGAGCAGCAGGATCAATTCGGTGGTCATGCGCGGGTCCCAGTCCCACCAGGTGCCCCAGGTCGGCTTGCCCCAGATGCTGCCGGTGAGCAGGGTGATCAGGGTGAAGCCGGCGCCGAGCGGGGCGCAGGCCATCGCCAGGATTTCGCAGGTCTTGATCCGCCAGATCAGCGCGATCGCCGCGTACAGCGCCATCAGCGCGAACACGAACAGGCTCATCCACGCGCTGGGCACGTGGATGTAGAGGATGCGGAAGCTGTCCAGCTGCTTGGAATCGGCCGGCACCACCGCCAGCGCCTGCCAGATGCCGACCAGCAGCACCGGCACCGCCGCCAGGTAGAACACCCGCGACCAGCGCGCGGCAAAGCGGTCGAAGGTAGGCGGCGAACCGAGTTGGTGGAACCAGCGGACGATCGGGTGCATGCGGCAGTGGCTATCCAACGAAGGGCGACGATGGAACGGACGTGGAGTGGCTCGGCAACGGGTGACGCGGATGCAGGTGACGCTCACAACGCAGCTCACGCCACCGACAGTACGCCATACCGCTCAACTCAGCGAGATGCGGATCGCGGCGGCTGTCGCCAGCGGGGCCAGCACCAGCGCGATCACCAGCCCGGCGCCCAGCATCAGTAGCGCGCCAATCGGGTCCTGCCCGCGTGCGACCGCCGCCACGCTGCCGGCGCCGAATACCAGCACTGGCACATACAGCGGCAGGGCCAGCAGTGCCACGAGAATACCAGAGCGCCGGATGCCGACCGTCAGCGCGGCGACCACCCCGCCGATCAGGCTCAGCAACGGGGTGCCCAGCAGCAACGATGCCAGCAACATCGGCAACTGGTCATGCGGCAGATGCAGCATTTCCGCCAGCAGCGGCGACATCACGATCAGTGGCAAGGCGGTGGTGACCCAGTGCACCAGCACCCGCACCAGCACCAGCCAGGCCAGCGGCACCGGGGCCAGCAGCCATTGCTCCAGCGAGCCGTCCTCGGCATCGCTGCGGAACAGCGAATCCATCGCCAACTGACCGGCCAGCAGCACCGCCAGCCACATCACCGCCGCGGCGACGCGTGCCATCGCCTCCGGATCGCGGCCCAGCGCCAGCGCGAACAGCACCACCACCAGCAGCGCGAACAGCAGCGGCTGCAGGGCATCGCCACGGCGCCGCCAGAGCAGGCGCATGTCGCGGGCGACCAGCGCCCGTGCGGTCTGCCACAGGCCTGGTTCGGTACCCGGCGCGATCATGCCGCCACGCCCAGGGTCAGCAGGCGCGTGCGCACCGGCGGGGCGGCATAGGCACCGTGGGTGGTGACAAGCGCAGCGCCGCCGCTGCGCAGGTGCGCGGAAATCATGCGGTTCACCAGGTTGATGCCCTCCAGGTCGAGATTGGCGTAGGGCTCGTCGAGCAGCCACAGCGGCGCGGGCGAGAGCCAGATGCGGGCCAGTGCCAAGCGGCGCTTCTGGCCGGCCGACAGCTGCCGCACCAGCGTGTCCTCATACCCGGCCAGGCCGACGATCGCCAGCGCATTGCCGGGCATCTGGCGGGCGCGGCGACCGTGCAGGCCACACAGGAAATGCAGGTTCTCCAGCGTGTCCAGGTCCGGCTTCAACGCGGGCAGGTGGCTGAGGTAGGCCACGTAGTTCGCCCGTTCCTTGTGCCCGGCGCGCTTGCCATCGATCTCGACGTGCCCGCTCTCGGCACGCAGCAGGCCGGCCAGCACCCGCAGCAGGGTGGTCTTGCCGGCACCGTTGTCGCCCTGCACCAGCAGGGCTTCCCCGGCATCGACATGCAGGTCCAGGGGGCCGAAGACGGGTTCGTCGTTGCGACTGAAGCCAAGGCCATGCGCGGCCAGCAACGGAGGGGCGTTCAAAGGGCTCAGGCTTCACACCGGGAGGAGTGTTCATTGTATCGGGGACGGGCGACGTCGTGTCGGCCGCGGCCGGCACGACCGTCATGGCTTCGGGGGATTTCGTACACTTCGTCATCTACCCCCTCGATCCTGCCTGCCGATGCAACCGCAAACCAAGCTGCCCAAGGTGGGCACCACCATCTTCACCGTGATGTCCCAGCTCGCCGCCGAACACGGTGCGGTCAACCTGGGCCAGGGGTTTCCGGATTTCTCCGCACCGCAGCGGCTGATCGATGAAACCATCGCCGCGATGCAGGGCGGGCTCAACCAGTACCCGCCGATGACCGGCGTGGCGCCGCTGCGCCAGGCCATCGCGCAGAAGTCGCTGGATCTGTACGGCGCGCAGGTGGATCCGGATACCGAGATCACCGTCACCAGTGGCGCCACCGAGGCGATCTTCAACGCCATCCACGCCGTGGTCCGCCCGGGCGAGGAAGTGATCGTGCTCGACCCGGCCTACGACTGCTACGAGCCGGCGATCGACCTGGCCGGCGCACGCGCGGTGCACGTGCCGCTGGACCCGCAGACCTTCGCGGTCGACTGGGACCGCGTGCGTGCCGCGATCACGCCGCGGACCCGGCTGTTGATGGTCAACACGCCGCACAACCCGTCCGGCGCGATGCTGACCGCCGACGACATGCAGGCGCTGGCCGATGTGCTGCGCGGCACCGACATCTACCTGATTTCCGATGAGGTGTACGAGCACATCATCTATGACGGCCGCCGCCACGAATCCTCGCTGCGCCATCCGGAGCTACGCGAGCGCGCGTTCGTGATTTCCAGCTTCGGCAAGACCTACCACTGCACCGGCTGGAAGATCGGCTACGCGATCGCGCCGCCGGCGATGACCGCCGAGTTCCGCAAGGTGCACCAGTACAACACCTTCACCAGCTTTGGTCCGGCGCAGTACGGCTTCGCCGCGATGATCCGCGACGAGCCCGGACACCATCTGGAACTGGGCGCGTTCTACCAGGCCAAGCGCGACCGCTTCCGCGAGCAGTTGCTGACCACGCGCCTGCAACCGCTGCCGGTGCCGGGCGGTTACTTCCAGCTGGTGGATTACTCGGCCATCAGCGATCTGCCGGACCACGAATTCGTGAAATGGCTGACGATCGAGAAGGGCGTGGCGGCGATCCCGCTGTCGCCCTTCTATGAGACCGCGCCCGCCGGCCAGCGCCTGGTCCGCCTGTGCTTCGCCAAGAACGACGCCACGATGGACGCGGCGATCGAACGACTGCGGGCCCTGTGATGCGCACCGCGACCGATCTGCAGGACCTGCGCATTTCCCTGGTCCAGGGCGATACCCGCTGGCACGACCCGGCCGGCAACCGCGCGCATTACGGCGCACTGCTGGCGCCGCTGGCCGGGCAGACCGACCTGGTGATCCTGCCGGAGACCTTCACCAGTGGCTTCTCCAACGACGCCATCGACAAGGCCGAAGGCATGGACGGCCCGACCGTGGCCTGGATCCGCGAGCAGGCCGTGCGCCTGGGCGCGGCGGTCACCGGCAGCGTGCAGCTGCGGGTGGGCGAGGGCGTCTACAACCGCTTGCTGTGGGCCACCCCGGAGGGCGAGCTGCGGTATTACGACAAGCGCCACCTGTTCCGTTACGGTGGCGAGCACGAGCGCTATGCCGCCGGCAGCGAGCGCCTGAGCGTGGAGTGGAAGGGGTGGCGGATCAATCCGCAGGTCTGCTACGACCTGCGTTTCCCGGTGTTCTGCCGCAACCGCTACAACGTGGAGCGCGCCGACCAGCTGGATTTCGATCTGCAGATTTTCGTCGCCAACTGGCCGTCGGCACGCGCCTATGCGTGGAAGACGCTGCTGCGCGCACGCGCGATCGAGAACCTCTGCTATGTGGCGGCGGTGAACCGGATCGGTGTCGACGGCAACGACCTGCATTACGCCGGCGACAGCGCAGTGATCGATTTCCTCGGCCAGCCGCAGGTGGAAGTGCGCGAAACCGAGCAGGTGGTCACCACCACGATCTCGGCCGCGGCACTGGCCGCCCACCGCGCGCGCTTCCCGGCAATGCTGGATGCGGACAGTTTCAGCCTGCAGGAACACCGCTGAAACGGTAGTGCCAGCCGCTGGCCGGCTCTGCACGTTGTTGGCGGTGCGCATTGCCGGCCAGCGGCCGGCTCTCATGGGCATTGGAAGATTGCCTGGAGCCGGCCAGCGGCCGGCACTACCCGGGCCGCTCCGGCTGAACGGATGCAGGATGCGTGCGGTGTGCATCATCTTCGCCACACGCGCACGCTGCTAGATTCGGCGCGTTCCCACTGCGTACGAGCGGACCTGCATGAAAAAGTTCTCCCTGGCATTGATCGCATTGGCCGGTATCTCGGCCGTCCCGGCCGCGCAGGCTGCCGGCAACATCGATTGCGAGCTGCACTACAACCTGGCGGGCTGGTCGGTGCTGTACAAGACCGCCTCCGGCACCGGCACCATCCAGTGCGACAACGGCGCGCGCATTCCGGTCAAGATCACCGCCAAGGGCGGCGGCCTGACCGTGGGCAAGTCGAAGATCGTCGACGGCAAGGGCAAGTTCTCCGGCGCCTACTCGGTCAACGACCTGATCGGTTCCTATGCGTCCGTCGAAGCGCACGCGGGTGCCGACAAATCCAGCAATGCCCAGGTGATGACCAAGGGCGATATCTCGCTCGCCTTGGCGGGCACCGGCAAGGGCTGGGACCTGGGCGTGGGCGTGGGCCGCTTCACCATCGAACGACGCTGAGGCGCAGAGCCACGCCAAGCGTGGCTGCACCACCGTCTCCGGCATGACGCGCAGCCACCCCAGGAAGCGCAGCCACCCCATGAAGCGCAGCCACCCATGGGGTGGCTCTACAGGACCGGGTTGGTCGCGGCCCGCGTGGACCCAACGAAAAACCCCGGCCTGAGCCGGGGTTTTTTGATCTCAGCGTATCAGTGATCAGCCGCCGCGCGGGCCGCCACCACGGTGACCGCCGCCACCCGGGCCGCGATTGCCACCGGGACGACCACCCGGGCCACCGGGACCGCGAGCACCGGGGCCACCCGGGCCACGGTTGCCGCTCGGACCACCCGGACCGCGGTTGCCACCGGGACCGCCGGGGCCGCGCGCACTGGCGCCACCCGGACCCCGTGCACCTGGGCCACCCGGACCACGGTTGCCACCCGGACCACCCGGACCGCGGTTGCCCGCCGGACGCGCGCTGCCGTACGGGCTGGCGCCCGGATTGGCGTGATCGGACGGGAAGCTCGGGGCATTGCCCGGATGGCCGTACGGATGGCGGGACGGACCCTGGCCACCCTGGGCACCGCGGTTGCCACCGCCGCCCGGACCGGCCGGACGGCCCTGGCCGCCGTAGCCGCCACGGCTTTCGCCACCGCGGTTCTCGCCGCCGTAACCGCCGCCACCGCCGGCATAGCCGCCGCGACCTTCAGCGCCGCCGCCGTAGCTGCCGCGCCCCGGGCCGCCTGCGCCACCCGGACCCTTCGGCTTGCCATACGGACGGCCCTGGCCGCCGGCACCGGCGCCGGCACCCGGACCACGCGCGCCGGGACCACGGGCAGCGCCCGGGCCGGCATTGCGATGGCCGCTCGGGCCGGTGCTGACACCATCCGGCACGTACCAGCTGCGGAACGCAGCCGGGTTGCCTTCCGGAAGCGCCCGGTTGCCCTTGTCCGGGCGGGCCTTGAACGGGCGCTGCGACTGCTTGGCCGCTGCTTCGCCGCTGACCGTCAGGCCACCCTTGAAGCCGCCACCCTTGCCACCGCGACCACGGCCGCGCTCTTCGCGCACGTTGTCGAAACGACGCAGTTCGCGGCCTTCGTCGGCCGAGTTGTGGCCGTTGACGTAGGCATTGCCACGGCCACCCTCGCGCGACACGCGCACGGTGGTCTTGGCGGCGCGACGCTGGCCGATCACCGGCTGCAGGGTCAGCGCCGACGGCGCGCCTTCTTCCAGCTTCAGTTCGGCGCGCAGCGCTTCAACCTGCTTGGCCGGCAGTTCCACCGACTGGCCACGCAGCAGTTCGCGCGGCAGGCTGACCTTGCCGTAGCGGGTGCGCTTCAGGCGGCTGACCTGGCAACCCTGCGATTCCCACAGGCGGCGGACTTCGCGGTTGCGGCCTTCCTTGACGACCACGCGGAACCAGTCGTGCGAATCGGTGCCGCCGATGCGTTCGATCTCATCGAACTTGGCCGGACCGTCTTCCAGCGCCACGCCGCGGGCGAGGCGGTCGACGATGCTGTCCGGCACTTTCTCTTCGCCTTCCGGTGCACGCACGCGCACGACGTACTCGCGCTCGACCTCGTAGGAGGGGTGCATCATCGCGTTGGCCAGCTCACCGTCGGTGGTCGCCAGCAGCAGGCCGGTGGTGTTGATGTCCAGGCGGCCGATCGCGATCCAGCGCGCGCCCTTGAGGGCAGGCAGCGCTTCGAACACGGTCGGGCGACCTTCGGGGTCTTCGCGCGTGGTCACTTCGCCTTCGGGCTTGTTGTAGGCCAGCACGCGGGAGGTTTCGGTCAGCGCGGTGGCGACGAAACCACGGCCGTCCAGCTCGACTTTGTCGCCGCTCTTGATCGACTGGCCGGTCTGCGCGACCTCACCGTTGACCTTGACCAGGCCATCGGCGATGCGCTGTTCCAGCGCGCGGCGCGAACCCAGGCCGGCCTGCGCCAGCACTTTGTGCAGGCGCTCTTCCAGCTTGGGCTGTTCGGAGGCGGTTTCGCGCTTGAGCGAAAGCTTGTTCAACGATGGCTTGCGGGGGGTGTCACTCATTTACTTGGCTCCGGCCGGCAACGGATGCGTCGGCCTCTGGTTCGGGATCGGCTTCGTCAACAGCCACGGTCGTCTTCGCGACGGCGTTGTTTTCGGTTTCGTTCTGGGGCGCCGCGCGCTCTCCCGGCGCGGTATCGGGTTCGCCATCGCTGGCGGTCGTATCCGCGTCGTCGTCGGCAAGCGACAACGGCGCATGGGATGGGGTGTCGGAGGCGTCCGCATCGGCGGAAGCCTCGTTATTGTCCGGTTCTGCCGGTTGCTCCGCCAGCCGCGCCGAGGCCAGTGCCACGCGGGCGGCCAGCCGGGCGGCGGCAGGGTCCAGCGGGTCGGCCGGGTCGGCCGGTTCTGCAGGGTCCATCGCGTCGGCCAGGTCCGCCGGCGCCGGAGTGGCATCGTCGTTGGCCGCGTCGCTGTCCAGCTCGGCATCCGGTGTCGCAGCGCCGGCAGGCAGGCGACCGGCCGGTTGACCTTCGTTGTCCAGCGGCAGCTGCGGCTCCAGCTCACCCAGGTCGCGCAGCTCGGACAGCGGCGGCAGTTCGTCCAGGCGCTTGAGCCCAAAATAATCCAGGAAGCCCTTGGTGGTGCCGAACAGCGCCGGCTTGCCGGGCACGTCGCGGTGGCCGATCACGCGGATCCATTCGCGCTCTTCCAGTGCCTGGATGATGTTGCTGCTGACCGCCACGCCGCGCACCTGCTCGATCTCGCCGCGGGTGATCGGCTGGCGGTAGGCGATCAGCGCCAGCGTTTCCAGGGTGGCACGGGTGTAGCGGGTCTTGCGTTCGGTCCACAGCCGGGTGATGTAGCCATGCACTTCGCTGGTGACCTGGAAGCGGAAGCCGGAGGCCACCTCGACCAGTTCCACGCCGCGGTCCTGGCAGCCGTCGCGCAGCAGTTCCAGCGCGCGTTCGATGCTGCCCGGCGGGGCCGGCTCCTCTTCCGGGAACAGGCCCTGCAGCTGCGCCAGCGTCAACGGCTCGCTGGCCGCCAGCAGGGCGCCTTCGACAATACGGTTGATCAGCGGTTGATCCATGCGTGGGTCGGGTGCTCAGTCGGATTCGTTGGCGGCGTCGTTGTCGTCGAACTCGCTGTTGAACTGCAGCGGTTCGTTGGTGTTGCCGGCGGCCAGGGACTTGACGTAGATCGGCGCCAGCGGAGCTTCCTGGACGATGTCCAGCAGCTGTTCCTTGGCCAGTTCGAGCAGGGCGAGGAAGGTGACCAGCACCCCCAGCTTGCCTTCTTCGGCGGTGAACAGCGTTTCAAACCGGTAGAACCTGCCATCTTCCAGACGGCCCAGCACGTCGCCCATCCGCTGGCGCACGCTCAGCGCCTCGCGTTTGATCGCGTGGCCGGTGAACAGCTCGGCGCGCTTGAGCACGTCGTGCAGCGCCATCAGCATTTCCTTCAGGTCCACCGGCGGCGGCAGCTTGACGGCCGCGCGATCGGGGACGAAGGCATGGACCACGGTGGTGTCGCGGTCCTGGCGGGGCAGGCTGTCGATGTCCTCGGCGGCCTGCTTGAAACGTTCGTACTCCTGCAGCCGGCGCACCAGCTCGGCACGCGGATCGGCTTCCTCGCCCTCGATGCTGGGCGGCCGCGGCAACAGCATCCGCGATTTCACTTCGGCCAGGATCGCCGCCATCACCAGGTACTCGGCCGCCAGTTCGAAGCGCAGCTCCTGCATGACGTTGATGTACTCGACGTACTGGCGGGTGATCTCGGCGACCGGGATGTCCAGGATGTCGAGGTTCTGCCGGCGGATCAGGTACAGCAGCAGGTCCAGCGGACCCTCGAAGGCATCCAGGATGACTTCCAGCGCGTCCGGCGGGATGTACAGGTCCTGCGGAATCTGCAGGACCGGCTGTCCATGCACCACGGCCAGCGGCATTTCCTGCTGCTGTGGGGCGGGCACTCGGGTTGGCGGGTTCGCGTCGAGCGCGAGTTCGGCAGTCATCAAATAGACGTCAGTATTGCAACGGACCGGTCGCCGCACCATGCCAGCGTCCGGAACGGTGCCGGGCGGCAGGATGGCAAGCCATGACACGCCTGGGTCGGCGCGATTCCACACTTCAAACAGCAAGGCGCGCCGCGATGGGCAGCGACAGAACTACGGGGAGGTCGTCTACGTGTGCTGGTGTGGGGCAGTGGGTCGGTCGTCGGCTGGCGGTGGAGCCGGGTGCCGACGGGGCGCTGCGTCCAGCCACGTGCAATGGACATAAGACTACGGGGTTGCCGCGCCAGTGTCCAGCCAGCCCCGCTAGAATGCCCGGGTTCGATTCAACAAGACCTCGGAGTTGCCCGTGTGGTATGTGATTGAAGGCTATGACGGCACCGACGTGCTGGCCGCCCGTCTGGCGTCGCGCCCGGCCCATCTGGCCCGGCTGCAGGCCCTGCAGGATGAAGGCCGGCTGCTGCTGGCCGGCCCGTGCCCGGCCATCGACAGCGAAGACCCCGGCCCGGCCGGCTTCAGCGGCAGCGTGGTCATCGCCGCGTTCGATTCGCTGACCCAGGCCCAGGACTGGGCCGCCGCCGATCCTTATGTAGAGGCGGGCGTCTACGTGCGCGTCCAGGTCCGCCCGTTCCGCAAGGTCCTGCCATGAACCGGGTCGAGCGCATCCGCGAGGCCCTGCAGCAGGCGCTGGATCCCGAGCTGCTGGAGGTCAAGGACGACAGCCACCGCCACGCCGGCCACGAGGGCGCGCGGGACGGCCGCGGCCATTTCAAGGTGCACGTGGTCAGCGCGGCCTTCGAAGGAAAGCTGCCGCTGGCGCGCCATCGGGCCGTCTATGCGGCTCTGGGGACGATGATGGAGACCGATATCCACGCGTTGTCCATCTGTGCCGAGACACCGGTCAAGAACCGCTGAAACCCTTGTCCCGCCTTGTCCTGGCCAGTCCCGAAAGGGGCCGCCATGGACAGCTTTTGGTTACCGCCGTACGACATGAGGCTAACGTAGTGTTTACATCCGGGTTTGAAAACGCTTACATTCCGCGCCAAGCCCAGATCTCTAAGCCGTGGAGGGCGGCGAAGTGAACAAGGCAGCGATCACTATCAAAGATGTCGCCCGTGAGGCCCGTGTCTCTGTTGCCACGGTCTCGCGCGCACTCAATGGCCATGAAAATGTTGCCGAGCCCGTGCGCAAGCTGGTGCTGGAGGTAGCGGCGCGACTGCGCTACACCCCGCACGCAGCGGCCCGGAGCCTGAGCAGCCGACGGACCAACACCATTGGCGTGGTGTTGCCCGATCTCTATGGCGAATTCTTCTCCGAACTGATGCGCGGCATCGATGGGGTGGCCCGCGAGCGTCGCCAGCATCTGCTCGTGTCCAGTTACCACGGTGACCAGGAGCAGCAGGGCGCGGCCCTGCGTGCCATGCGCGGTCGTGTCGATGGGTTGCTGGTGCTCTCGCCGTATGCCGAGAGCCCGGGCTTCCTCACCGACAACCTCCCGCAGGCGCTGCCCACGGTGCTGATCAACACCTATCTGCCCGAGCAGGATCATCCGGTGCTGAGCATCGATGACCATGCCGGTGCGATGACGATGACCCGCCACCTGCTGGATGTCGGGCATCGACGCATCGCCTTCATTTCCGGTCCGGACCTCAACTACGACGCCCGTGAGCGCCTGCGCGGTTTCCGCGATGCGCTGGCGGCCTTCGGCGATGCTGCCCAAGGTATCGAGTTGCCCGGTGACTTTGACGAAGCTTCCGGCCATCGCGCCGGACAGGAGTTGCTGGCAGCCGGCACGCTGCCCGATGCGGTGTTCGCCGCCAACGACATGATGGCGCTGGGGTGTCTGTATGCGTTCGCGCAGGCAGGTGTCCGTGTGCCGACCGATGTCGCCTTGGCGGGTTTCGATGACATTCCGCTGGCACGTTTCGTTCACCCGTCGTTGACGACGATGCAGGTGAGTATCGCCGACCTCGGCGATAAGGCCGCGACGCGCCTGTTGCAGTTGATGGATGGCAACAACACAGAAGGGGCCGGCGACAAGCAGACGCTCGTGCCGACCCTGATCGTGCGTGATTCAAGCAAGCCCAGAAGCGAGCTGTAGGTCACGACCGTTGGTCGTGACGCATGCAAACCACGCTGTAAAAAAACAATGACAGGGGCCGCAAAGACGGCCACCACCACCCGGAGAGTTACATGACGTATTCCAATCACCGCAACCGCGCGCCCGCGCGCAGTCTGTTGTCCAGCGCGCTGGTCACCTGCCTGATGCTGGGCGCCGCCCCGACCGTGATGGCGCAGTCGGCCACCTCGTCGCTGCGCGGCCAGGTCGCCGAGGCTGCCGCCGGCACCGAAGTCACCGCGACCAACGTGGCCAGCGGCAGCGTGCGCCGCGCCACCACCCGTGCCGATGGCAGCTACTCGCTGATGGGCCTGGACCCGGGCACCTACAACGTCGTGGCCAACGGCCAGACGCAGAAGGTGACGGTCACCGTGGCCTCGACCGCGACCCTGAACTTCAGTGGCGCGCCGGCCAACGGCAGCACCGCCAACGCCACCAACCTGGACACGGTCAACGTCATCGCGCCGACCCTGCTGCAGGAAGTGCGTACCTCCGAAGTGGGCAAGACCGTCAGCCTGCAGCAGATCCAGACCACCCCGCAGGTGTCGCGCAACTTCCTGGAATTCGCCGACGCGGTGCCGGGCCTGATCTTCACCCGTGATGCCAAGGGCAATACCTCCCTGCGTGGCGGTGCCACCAACTCCGATGGCACCAACGTCTACATCGACGGCGTGGGCCAGAAGAGCTACGTCAAGGGCGGCGGCGTCGCCGGCCAGTCCGGCAGCGCCGGCAATCCCTTCCCGCAGCTGGCGATCGGCGAATACAAGGTCATCAGCGGCAACTACAAGGCCGAGTACGGCCAGGTGTCGAGCGCGGCCGTGACCGCGGCGACCAAGTCCGGTACCAACGAGTTCAAGGGTGAAACCTTCTACCGTTACACCAACGAAGACATGCGCGCCAAGACCCCGGCCGAGCGCCAGGGCGGCAAGGACAAGATGGTCTCGGCCGAGAAGGAATACGGCTTCGCACTGGGTGGCCCGATCATCCAGGACAAGGCGCACTTCTTCGTGACCTATGAAGCCAAGCGCTTCGACCTGCCGGTCACCATCGCGCCGGACGGCGCGGTGACCAGTGCTGCCGGCCTGCTGCCGGCCGACGGCGCCGCAGGCCTCGGCCCGGCCAGCCAGCCGTTCCAGCAGGATCTGATCTTCGGCAAGATCGACTTCGAGCCGACCGACAACGATCGCATCGAGCTGACCTTCCAGGACCGCGATGAAACCCAGTCGCAGTTCAGTGGCCAGACCGCGCCGGAAGCCGGCCGTGAAGTGGTCAACACCGACCGTCGTTACGCCCTGCGCTGGAACCACAGCGGCGAGCGTTACTACAACGAGCTGATGGTCACCCACGAAGATTCGTTCAACAACCCGACCCCGCTGACCCTGGCCAACGGCATCACCTACACCGCGCCGGACGGCACCGAAGACCGCACCGTGGTGAAGATCGGTGGCGCATCGGCGCTGGATTCGCAGGTGAAGGGCCAGAAGGGCTGGTCGATCGAAGACAACCTGACCCTAGACGGCATCGAGTGGCAGGGTGACCACACGATCAAGATGGGTGCCAAGTACAAGCAGATCGACCTGTACGCATCCGATGCCGCGCAGATCAATCCGACCTTCACCTACAGCCTGGGCGATGCGGATTTCCCGGATTCCATTCCGTACAAGGCGCAGTTCGTCAAGCCGGTGACCGGCGTGTCGGGCGTGTCCGGCGAAGTGCGTTCGAAGTCCAAGCAGATCGGCCTGTTCATCCAGGACGACTGGCAGGTCAACGACCATCTGCAGCTGAACCTCGGCCTGCGTTGGGATTACGAGAAGACCCCGTCCTACCTGGACTTCGTGACCCCGCAGCAGGTGGTCGACGCGATCTACTCGCAGGATCCGCGTGCGGCCGCTGGCCAGACCTACGCCGATTCGCTGGCGCTGGGTGGCCTGAACATCGGCGACTACATCAGCAACGGCCACAACCGCAAGGCGTTCAAGGATGCCTGGCAGCCGCGCCTGGGCTTCTCGTATGACATCAACGCCGACGAGCAGCACGTGTTCCACGGTGGCGCCGGTCGTTCGTATGACCGCGATCTGTTCGACAACCTGCAGCTGGAAACCACCAAGCTGGCCCTGCCGCAGCCGACCATCTACTTCCGCAACCCGGGCACCGGCACCTGCATCGACGGCCAGGCCGCCTGCTATGACTGGAACCCGAACCTGCTGAACGGCATCGGCAACCTGCAGGCCCTGGTCGGTTCGACCAGCAATGCCGGCCTGGAAGTCGACCTGCTGAACAACAACCTCAAGGTGCCGTACTCGGATCAGTTCAGCTTCGGCATGAGCAACCAGGTCGGTGACTGGCTGACCGATGCGACCATCTCCCGCACCCTGAGCTACGACGGCTTCGCCTTCACCCTGGGCAACCGTTACCCGACCGGCCAGTTCTTCGATGACCCGCGCCTGTGCGGCGGCACCGAGCCGGGCCTGGGTCAGGCCTGGAGCTGCAACGTGCCGGGCTTCGGCAGCCTGATCATCGGCCAGCAGGGCATCAAGACCCGTGCGACCCAGGTCCTGCTGTCGGCGCAGAAGCCGTTCACCCAGGAAAGCGGCTGGGGCACCTCGGTGGCCTACACCTGGACCACCGCGCGCCACAACCGTGACATCAACGAGAAGTACGCGTTCGACCGCGGCCTGATCGAAGATTATCCGACCATCCGCTCCAACGGCGCGCCGCGCCACCGCCTGGTGGTCACCGGTTCGTACGCGGGCTTCTGGGGCATCACCTTCGGTGGCAAGCTCACCTTGGCCACCCCGACGGCGGTGAACGACTGGTACGGCGTGCCGCAGGCCAGTGGCTACAACCTGCCGACCCCGCAGGCAGCTGTGCCCAACGCCAATGGCAAGTTCCTGGTGGGTGGCAAGATCTTCGGCTACCGTTCGGTCGATCTGCAGGCGACGAAGACGTTCAAGATGCCGGGCGAGACCGAGCTGTACGCGCGCATCGACATCATCAACGTGTTCAACTTCGACAACTTCTCGACCTACAACTACGTGAAGACCAACGGCAAGCTGCAGGCCAGCTACAACGAGACCGGCGACATCATCGGTACGCCGCGTCAGGTCAAGGCCGAAGTCGGCTTCCGTTTCTGATGCAGCAACGGCCCCGTCCTCGGACGGGGCCGGTTTCATGGCAATGGCTGGCCCTCGGGCCAGTCCATTGTCCAGGCCGGTGCCACGGAGGGTGGCAGCGGCCTGGGCAATGACCCGCCGCTTTCGACCACGCATGCGTGGTTTTTTAAAGCGGCGTTCTGTAAACGATTTCAGGTCATTGGACGTTATGCTCTCCAGTCACGAACACCGCACAAGGAGTTGGCCCATGCAGGCACGCCACCTGTTGACCGCTGCGACGATCAGTCTCGCCGCCGCTGCCTGTCAGCCGCAGGCCCAGCAGGAGCCGGCCAAGCCGAAGCCGCCCGTGATCCTGGTCGAGGCGGATGTGCCGCCGCGGCCGATGAAGCCGGAGCTGCCGCCGCTGTTCGACGATATCGAGCGCCGCACCTTCCAGTTCTTCTGGGATACCACCAACGAGGTCAACGGGCTCAGCCCGGACCGTTACCCGTCGCGTCCGTTCGCCAGCATCGCTTCGGTGGGTTACGCGCTCACCGCCTATCCGATCGGCATCGAGAACGGCTGGGTCAGCCGCAACCAGGCGATCGACCGCACCCTGCTGACGCTGAAGTTCTTCCGCGACCTGCCGATGGGCCCGCAGCGCACCGGCAAGGGCGGCTACAAAGGCTTCTACTACCACTTCCTGGACATGCAGGAAGGCCGCCGCTACGACAGCTGGGTGGAACTCTCCAGCGTGGATACCGCGCTGCTGATGATGGGCGTGCTGTTCGCGCAGTCCTATTACGACGGTGACGACGCGCGCGAAAAAGAGATCCGCGAGATCGCCGACACCCTGTACAAGCGCGTGGACTGGCCGTGGCTGCAGCAGCGTGCGCCGCTGATCTCGATGGGCTGGTTCCCCGAGAGCGGCTTCATCGATCACGACTGGATGGGCTACAACGAGGCGATGATGGTCTACATCCTCGCGCTCGGCTCGCCGACCCATCCGGTCAGCCCGGACGCCTGGACGGTGTGGACGCGTACCTATGACAACGACTGGGGCGTCTACCAGGGCCAGGAATACCTGTCCTTCGGTCCGCTGTTCGGCCACCAGTACACGCATGTGTGGGTCGACTTCCGCGACATCCAGGATGCCTACATGCGCGAGAGGGGCAGCACCTACTTCCTCAACAGCCGCTCGGCCGCCCTGGCGCAGCGCGAATACGCGATCGCCAACCCGATGAACTGGAAGGATTACGGCCAGAACGTGTGGGGCCTCACCGCCAGCGATGGCCCGCAGAACACCACCCAGGAATACCGCGGCGAGCAGCGCCAGTTCCGCCATTACTCTTCGCGCGGCGCCGGCCTGCGCGAGAACTTCGATGACGGCACCATCGCGCCGACCGCGGCGATCTCCTCGATCGTGTTCGCCCCGGAAGAGGTGATCCCGGCGGCGGTGGAGATGCACAAGCGCTACGGCGACTACATCTATTCCAGTTACGGCTTCCTGGATTCGTTCAATCCCAGCTTCAACTACGACATCCCGATCAAGACCGGTCGCCTGGTCCCGGATCGCGGCTGGGTGGCCAGTGATTACATCGGCATCGACCAGGGCCCGATCCTGACCATGATCGCCAATTACCGGAATGATTTCGTCTGGGATGTGATGAAAAAGAATCCGCACATCCGCAAGGGCCTGGAGCGCGCCGGCTTCAGCGGTGGCTGGCTGACCCCGGAAGGCGAGGATCAGCCGATGGAACTGCAGAAAGATGAAAAGGCGGCCTCGGCGCGCTCGGTCGGCATCGCCGAATCGCGCGCGGCAGCAGCCCAGGAACAGAAGAACAATTCCAATTCGAACCGCAACCAGCAGCAGGGGAAGTAAGCAGTGCCATCGTCGTCGCGCCCGAAGCTGGGGTTGAGTCTGTTGCTGCTGATCGTCGGCAGCCTGTTGTTGAGTGCCTGCCGGAAGGAACCGGAAGGAGTGACTGTGCGTTTCTGGGCGATGGGCCGCGAGGCCGAAGTCGTCACCGGTCTGGTTCGTGAGTTCGAGGCTGAAAACCCCGGCATCCATGTCGATGTGCAGAACATCCCGTGGACGGCCGCGCATGAAAAGCTGCTGACCGCGTTCGCCGCCGAAGGGCTGCCGGACGTGTGCCAACTGGGCAATACCTGGATTCCCGAGTTCGCTGAACTCAACACCCTGACGCCGCTGCAGCCCTACGTGGCGCAGTCGAAGGTGGTGGACCCGGCCGATTACTTCCAGGGTATCTGGGATACCAACGTGATCCATGGCGAGCTGGTCGGCGTGCCGTGGTACGTGGATACGCGCCTGCTGTATTACCGCAAGGACCTGCTGGCCAAGGCCGGCTACGACCACCCGCCGCGCAGTTGGGCCGAGTGGAACGACATGATGGCGGCGATCAAGAAAATGCAGGGTCCGAACCGCTACGCGGTGCTGATGCCGATCAACGAGTTCGAGCAGCAGCTCTCCTTCGCCCTGCAGCAGCCCGACCCGCTGCTGCGCGATGAGGACACCCGCGGCAACTTCAGCAGCCCCGGCTTCCGCAGGACGCTGGGCTTCTACGAGAACATGTTCGCGCAGGGCTGGGCCCCGCGCATGTCCGAGACGCAGATCTCCAACGTCTGGGACGAGTTCTTCCGGGGCTTCAACGTGTTCTACGTATCCGGCCCCTGGAACATCCGCGAATTCAAGAAGCTGCAGCCCAAGGAACTGGAAGGGCAGTGGGGCACGGCCGCGCTGCCGGGTCCGGATGGCCCGGGTGCGGGCATCGCCGGCGGGACCAGCCTGGTGATCTTCCGCGATTCGAAGCAGAAGGAAGCCTCGTGGAAGCTGATCGAGTTTCTGTCGCGCCCGGCGATCCAGGAGCGCTTCCATTCGATCATCGGCGATCTGCCGCCGCGGCGCAGCACCTGGGAGTATCCCTCGCTGGCCAACGATCCACTGGCGCAGCCGTTCCGCGACCAGCTCGAGCGGGTCAAGCCGACCCCGAAGGTGCTGGAGTGGGAGCGGATCGCCCAGGAAATGCGGATCACCACCGAACAGGTGGTGCGTGGTGGCCTTGACCAGGATCAAGCAGTGAAAGAGCTGGACGCACGCGTGGACAAGGTCCTCGCCAAACGCCGCTGGATGCATGAGCAGCACCGCCAGAAATCCTCCGGGGTGAGCGACAAGCAGCACTCCAGTGCAGTGGCCACGGAGGCGGCACCATGAAGCAGCGTTCGCTTGCCGGCTGGATGTTCGCCGGTCCGGCCATCCTGGTCATCGCGGTGTTCTTCGGCCTGCCGGTGTTCTCGGCGCTGGCCCTGAGCATCACCGATTTCGACCTGTATGCATTGGCCGATGGGGACAACCTGCGCTTCGTCGGCCTGGGC
Source organism: Stenotrophomonas sp. TWI700 (assembly GCF_039673645.1). Lineage (NCBI taxonomy): Bacteria > Pseudomonadati > Pseudomonadota > Gammaproteobacteria > Lysobacterales > Lysobacteraceae > Stenotrophomonas > Stenotrophomonas sp. TWI700. Next base: position 39,660 of record NZ_JBDJMB010000021.1, read on the forward strand.
AACTACATCGACCTGCTGCAGACCCCGATGTTCTGGAAGTCGCTGTGGAACACGACGTACTTCGTGATCGTCGGCGTGCCGCTGTCGATCGCGGTGTCGCTGGGCGCGGCGATCCTGCTCAACGCCCCGGCCGCACGCTTCAAGGCGCTGTTCCGCACCGCGCTGTTCGCCCCGGTGGTGACCACCCTGGTGGCGGTGGCGGTGATCTGGCGTTACCTGTTCCACACCAGCTACGGCCTGGTGAACTATGGCCTGGGCCATCTGGGCATCAGCCCGATCGACTGGCTCGGCGACCCGAACTGGGCGATGCCGACCATCATGCTGTTCGCAGTGTGGAAGAACTTCGGCTACAACATGGTGATCTTCCTGGCCGGCCTGCAGGCGATCCCGCATGACCTGTACGAGGCCGCCCGCATCGACGGCGCCTCGCGCTGGAAGCAGTTCCTGCACATCACCCTGCCGATGCTCGGCCCGGTGCTGCTGGTGGTCGGCGTGATCACCGTGTCCGGCTACTTCCAGCTGTTCGCCGAGCCTTACGTGATGACGCGTGGCGACCCACTGCAGAGCACCGTCAGCGTGCTGTACTTCATGTTTGAAGAAGGCTTCAAGTGGTGGAACCTGGGTCGCGCCTCCGCGGTGGCGTTCCTGCTGTTCCTGATCATCCTGGGCGTGACCAGCATCATGCTGCGTTTCGGCCGCAAGAGGCAGTTGGTATGAGTCGTGAAATCGGTCAATCGCGCTGGCATGCCTGGTGGGTCAATGGCGGCCTGCTGGTGCTCGCGGTCCTGAGCCTGGCGCCCTTGCTGTGGATGCTGTCGGTGTCGTTCATGCCGACCGGCGAAGCGGCGCATTTCCCGCCGCCGCTGCTGCCGTCCTCGCTGACCACCGCGAACTACCATGAGTTGTTCGCGCGTACCGGCATGGCCAACAACTTCGTCAACAGCCTGATGGTCTCGCTGGCGATCACGTTCGGCTCGCTGCTGCTCAACACCATGGCCGGCTATGCCTTCGCCAAGCTGCGCTTCGCCGGCCGCGAGCGCATCTTCCAGCTGCTGCTGGCCGCGCTGGTGATCCCGGCGCAGGTGGCGATGCTGCCGCTGTTCCTGCTGATGAAGCAGCTGGGCCTGGTCAACAACTTCGGTGGCGTGATCGTGCCGGCGCTGGCGACGGTGTTCGGCATCTTCCTGGTCCGCCAGTACGCGCGTTCGATCCCGGACGAGCTGCTCGAAGCGGCCCGCATCGACGGGGCAGGGGAGCTGCGGATCTTCTTCCAGATCGTGCTGCCGATGCTCAAGCCGGTGCTGGTGACCCTGTCGATCTTCACCTTCATGGCCGCCTGGAACGATTTCATGTGGCCGTTGATCGTGTTGACCGATCAGGAGCACTACACTCTCCCGGTGGCCCTGGCCACGCTCTCGCGCGAGCACATCATGGACGTCGAGATGATGATGGCCGGCGCGGTGGTCACGGTGGTTCCGGTGCTGCTGCTGTTCCTGGCATTGCAGCGTTATTACATCCAAGGTCTGTTGCTGGGGAGTGTCAAAGGGTGAAGCATGCCGTCGTCGCGGTGGGTCTGGGTCTGGTCTGGTCACTGGCGGCCTCGGCCGCACCGCCGGCGACGCCGGTGTTGCCGGCACCCAAGGTGCTGGACAGCTTCGACGACATGAGTCCGTGGAAGCTGGTCGTCTCCGACCAGGTCAGCGGTTCGCTGCGCAGCGTCGCCGGCAGTGGCGGCGGCCGCGCGCTCTGCCTGGACTACGACTTCCACAACGTCTCCGGCTACGTCGGCATCCGACGCGAGCTGGGCATCCAGTACCCGGAGAACTACCAGTTCGGCTTCCAGCTGCGCGGTGATTCCCCCGCCAACGATCTGCAGTTCAAACTGATCGACGCCAGTGGCGACAACGTGTGGTGGGTCAACCGGCCCGGCTACGCGTTCCCCAAGGCGTGGACGCCGGTGCAGTACCGCAAGCGCCAGATCGACAAGGCCTGGGGCCCGGAGACGGACAAGACGCTCAAGCGCAGCGCTGCGATGGAGTTCACGATCTACAGCAAGGTGGGCGGCAAGGGCACGGTCTGTTTCGACCGGCTCACGCTGCAGGGACTGCCGCCGGCCGATACCTCCTCGCTGAGCCCGTCGGTGATCGCCGATACCGCCACCGCGCTGCAGAACCGCATCGTCGATGGCAAGCCGGACACGGTGTGGATCAGCGGCGGCGTGGCCGAACAGACGATCAGCCTGGACCTGCACAAGGTGCGCGAGTTCGGTGGGGCGGTGATCGAATGGCTGCCCGGGCTGGAGGCCACGCGCTACGTGGTGCGTTCCTCGGCCGACGGTCGCGCCTGGAACACGGTGCGCGAGGTGACCGCCGGCGGCGGTGGCCGTGACTGGCTGGCCCTGCCCGATACCGAAGCGCGCTACCTGCGCTTCGACCTGAAAGGTGGCCCGAGCTGGCGCTACGGCATCCGCGACATCACGGTGAAACCGCTCGAGTTCGCAGCGACTCCGAATGATTTCGTCCGCTCGGTCGGCGCCGACCTGCCGCGCGGCTCGGTGCCGCGTGGTTTCACCGGTGAACAGCCGTACTGGACGCTGCTCGGCCTGGACGGCGGCCGCGAGCAGGCCTTGATCGGCGAAGACGGCGCGCTGGAGGTGGCCAAATCCAGCTTCAGCGTCGAGCCGTTCGTGCTGGTCGACAACAAACTGCTGAGCTGGGCCGACGTCACCACCCGCCAGTCGCTGCAGGACGATTACCTGCCGATCGCCAACGTCGGCTGGACCCACGACAAGGCCGGCCTGCAGGTAACCGGCTTCGTGCAGGGCACGCCGGACAACGCGCAGCTGGTCGGGCGCTACACCCTGCGCAACCCGGACAAGGTCGCCCACGAGTACACGCTGGCCCTGGCCGTGCGCCCCTGGCAGGTGAATCCGCCGACCCAGTTCCTCAACACCGTCGGCGGCGTCAGCCGGATCGACAACCTGTCCTTCGACCCGACCCACGTGGATGTCAACGGCAAGCCGCGTCTGTACCCGGCGCAGGCACCCGATGCGGCGTTTGCGACCGCGTTCGACAGCAAGCTCGACGTGGTCCACCTGGCCAGCGGCAAGCTGCCGGGCACCACCGAAGTCCAGGATGGCACCGGCCTGGCCTCGGGCGCGCTGCTCTACCGCTGGAAGCTGGAGCCCGGCCAGAGCCGCGAGGTGGCGATCGTGCTGCCGCAGACCGGCAGCTGGACCATGCCCTCGGCCTTCGACGCGGCCAAGGCGCAGCAGCAGGTCGCTTCGATGTGGCGGACCAAGCTGGACCAGGTGACGCTGCAGGTTCCCGCCGCCGGCAAGCCGCTGGCCGACACGCTGCGCACTTCGCTGGCGCACATGCTGATCTCGCGCATCGGCCCCAGCCTGCAGCCGGGCACGCGCTCGTATTCGCGCAGCTGGATCCGCGATGGCGCGATGATTTCCGAAGGCCTGCTGCGTATGGGCCGCAGCGATGCGGTGCGCCAGTACGTGAACTGGTATGCGCCGTATCAGTTCGACAACGGCAAGGTGCCGTGCTGCGTGGATTCGCGCGGCAGCGACCCGGTGCCGGAGAACGACAGCCACGGCGAATTGATCTTCAACATCGCCGAGTACTGGCGCTACACCGGCGACACCACCTTCCTGGAGGTGATGTGGCCGCATGTGCAGGGCGCCTACCAGTACATGGAGCAGCTGCGCCTGAGCGAGCGCACCGAGGAGAACCGCGCCCGCAACCCGGCCTTCTACGGAATGATGCCGGTCTCGATCAGCCACGAAGGCTATTCGGCCAAGCCGATGCATTCGTACTGGGACAACTTCTGGGCGCTGCGGGGCTACAAGGATGCGGCGATCATCGCGAGCACGCTGGGCAAGGCGGAAGCAATGCAGATCAGCGAATCGCGCGACCAGTTCCGTGACGACCTGCAGGCCTCGCTGCTGGCCGCGACCGCACAGCACAGGATCGACTATCTGCCGGGCTCGGCCGAGCTCGGCGATTTCGATGCAACCTCGACCACCATCGCGCTGGCGCCGGCCGGTGAGCAGGGTCGCCTGCCACAGCCGTACTTGAACAACACCTTCGAGCGGTATTGGAAAGAGTTCGAAGCGCGTCGGGATGGCAAGCGCGAGTGGAAGGACTACACCCCCTACGAGTGGCGCAACGTGGCCGCCTTCGTACGCCTGGGCTGGCGTGACCGCGCCTGGCAGGCGACCGAGTTCTTCTTCAAGGACCGCGCGCCGCAGCCCTGGAACCAGTGGGCCGAAGTGGTCTCGCGCACGCCGCGCAAACCGTTCTTCCTGGGCGACCTGCCGCACGCGTGGGTCGCCTCGGACTTCGTGCGCTCGGCCTTGGACATGTTCGCCTACAACCGCGACATCGACGACAGCCTGGTGCTGGCTGCCGGCGTGCCGTCGCGCTGGCTGGAAGGCAAGGGGGTCGGTGTACAAGGCCTGCGCACCCCGAACGGGCAGCTCAACTACGCGCTGGTCCGCAACGACAAGCAGCTCACCCTGACCGTGTCGGCCGGGCTGATTCCACCGGCCGGCGGCGTGGTGCTGCCGTGGCCGTACAGCGGCGAGCCGGGCGCCACCACCATCAATGGTGAGCCGGCGGAATGGGTGGGTGGCGAACTGCGCGTGATGCAGGTGCCGGCCAAGGTCGAGATCGAGATTCCGGCGTCGGTACGCCGGGCAGAGCGCAAGGCACCGTAATGCGGCAGATGACGAAGATGATGGGCGGCCTGCTGGCCGCCGCGCTGGCGTTGGCGTTGGCGCCACTGCCTGCGTGGGCGCAGGCCACCGGGGCAGGGCAGGAGATGACCATGGTCACCTTCAACCTGCACCACGACCGCGAAGACTGGCCGGCCCGCCGCCAGGTCATCCTGCGCGAACTGCAGGCGCTCCGGCCCGACGCAATCGCGTTGCAGGAAGTGATCCAGAAGCCCCACGTGCGCAACCAGGCCGCATGGCTGGCGCGCAAGCTCGGCTACGACTACCAGTTCGTCTCCACCGATCCGCCGGGGCGTTTCAAACGCTACGGCAATGCCTTGCTGACCCGTCGCCCGGTGTTGTCGCGCAACGACCACCTGCTGGCACCGATCAACGACTACCGAACCGTGGCGCATCTGCGCATCGATGTGGACGGCCGCCCGGTCAATGTCTACGCCACGCACTTGAACGAGCGCTCGGACGAAGCCGGCAGCCGCATCCGCGGCGAGCAGGTCGCGGATCTGCTGGCGTTCATCGCGCAGACCGCGGGCGACGCGCCGGTGGTGGTGGCCGGTGACTTCAATGCGCTGGTGGATGCCGGTGACCTGAGCGAGCTGCGTAATCATTACGGCGACAGCTACGGCAGCGTGCACGTCAACAACGAACTGGCCCAGGTCAGTACGCTCAACCGGCACTACTACGAAGCACCCTCGCGCATCGACCACATTTTCTTCCAGCAGGACCGGTTGCTCGCCCGCGAGGCGAAGATCCTGTTCGACCAGCCGTATGCCGATGGCCGCTGGGCCTCGGATCACTACGGTGTGTGGACCCGGCTGCAGTTTGCGCCGGGCACCGGAAACGCCGGGGCGACGGCGCCCTGAAGCATGCGCTGCGTCGTCGGTGACGGCGTAGCGCGCGATGGCCGCATCCACGCATGGCGTGGATCTACCCTTTATGTATCCCGTGCAGTATCCACGCATGGCGTGGGTCTATCCTTGCTGCGTCCGATGGCATGGGTAGATCCACGCCATGCGTGGATGCTCTCAGTGCCGCCATCATGACCGCCTGACGCACGCCGCTTGCTGCGCCATCCAATACCCCAAACGCAGACAGCGGCCCGAAGGCCGCTGTCTGTTTGGTGCGTCACTCACCCAGGATCAGGGCGTGTCGTTCTTTTCCTGCTTTTCCTGGTCAGCCTTGTCGCCTTCGTCGGCCTGCGGGGCATCGGTCGGGATGTCCTCGCGGGCTTCGGCCTGCGCAGCCTGTTCGGCAGCGTTGGTGGCGGCCGGGGTTTCGCTGGCGGCCGAACCGAACAGCTGACCGTTGTGCACAACCGGGCCGGACGAGGCCGATTCGGTACGGGCCTGCGGGGCTGCCGACTGTGCCGGGGCCTGGGTCGCGTCGACGGCATCCAGCATGCTGGTCTGCACCGGCGCGGCGGTCGGCTCCTTCACTTCCTGCGCAGCGGTCTCAACGACCGGAGCCGCCGGAGCAGCCACCGGCGCCGGAGCCGCCGGAGCAGCGACCGGAGCCGGAGCCACCGGAGCAGCGACCGGAGCCGGAGCCACCGGAGCAGCGACCGGAGCCGGAGCCGCCGGAGCAGCCACCGGAGCCGGAGCCACCGGAGCAGCGACCGGAGCCGGCGCCGCGGGAGCAGCTGCCGGGGCCGGAGCCGCCGGAGCAGCTACCGGAGCCGGAGCAGCCACCGGGGCCGAAACCACCGGAGCAGCCACCGGCTCAACCGGACGCGCAGCTTCCACCGGCGCGGCCGGCTGAGCAGCAACCGGGGTCGGCCGCGGGCTTTCCACGAACGGCACCGGGTCGTTGTACGAGGCCGGCGCCTTCTCGGTGATCGGCTCGACTGCCGGGGCGGATGCCTTTTCAACGACCGGGGTCGGAACCTTCTCGACAACCGGTGCAGCCACCGGGGCCGGGGTCGGCTCGGTGTGACCGGCGGTCACGACCGGGCTGCTGACCACGGCGACCGGCGCCGCGGCAGCGACGGCCGCCACGGGGGCCGGGCGCGGGGCCTGGACCGGTGCGGGGGCAGCGGCCGGCGCGTTGCCGGATTCGTCGTCGAACTCGAACTCGGGCTGCGGCTGACCGTTGTTGGCCACCTGACGCTCGGCCGGGGCAGCGGTGCCGCCGTCCTGATCGCCGTCCTGGTCGTCGCCATCGTCATCCAGACCGTTGTCGTCACCGTTCAGGCCATCGCTGCCGGCAGCCTGCTCGCCATTGCCACGACGACGGCGACGGCCACCGCGACGACCACGACGACGGCGCGAGGCGCCTTCACCCGTACCGTCTTCGGCATTGGCCGGCGCGTCACCCTGTTCGATGGCGTCGGTGTCGCTCAGCTGTGCATCCTCGGCCGGGGCGGCCTTGGCCGTTTCCTGGACGTGGGCGGCCGGCGCGGCGGCATCGGTGGCCACCACGGCAGCCGCAGCGATCACGGCGGCGTCGGCAGCGACCGGTGCAGTGCTGGTCGGCTTCGGTGCATCGGCCTGCGGCTGGCGCGCGGGCTTTTCGCTCACGGCCGACTTTTCACCTTCGTTCTGCTGCGGCTTGGCCTGGCCGTTCTGGCCCTGCTTCTGCTTCAGCTTCGGCTGCTGCTGGTCATTGCGCGGTTCATTGCGCGGCTTGGCCGGCTGCTGCTCGTTGCGCGGCTTGCCCTGGCCGGGTGCCTGCACCTGCGCGGCGTTGCCATTGGCCGGTGCGGCGGCGGTGTCCTGACGGCGCTCGTCGCGACGCTCGCCCTTCGGGCCGCGTTCGCCACGCTCACCACGGTCCTTGCCACGGCCCTGCGCCTGCGCATTGCCGTTGCCACTCCGTTCGCCACGCTCATCACGACGGCCATTGCGGTCCTTGCCGTTGCGATCCTTGTTGCGACCGTTGCGGTTGCCGTCCTGGCCCGGGCGGTTGCTCGGCTGCGGTGCGGCGGCCGGGGCCGGTTCGCCACCGAAGATGCGCTTCAGCCAACCCACCACGCCGGTTGCAGCCGGTGCGGCAACGGGGGCGGCGACCGGGGCCGGTGCGGCCTCCGGTTCCGGGGCTTCACGCACCGGGGCCGGCTGGCTGTGCTTGACCTGGGTCACCACGGGGGCGACCGGGATGTTCAGCTGGGCCTTGGTCAGCGCGTGCACCGGCAGCTTGCGCGGGGTGCCGCGCTGGTAGCTCGGCTTGCCGCTTTCTTCGCCCAGCTCGTTCTCGCGCAGGCGGGTCACTTCGTAATGCGGGGTGTGCAGCTGCTCGTCGGCGACGATCACGATCGGCGCGTCATGGCGCTGTTCGATCTCACGCAGCGCGCTGCGCTTTTCGTTGAGCAGGTAGTTGGCGATCTCGACCGGGGCCTGGACCAGCACCTGCCCGGTGTTCTCCTTCATCGCATGCTCTTCAGCCACGCGGATGATGGACAGCGACAGCGACTCGACGCTGCGCATGCGGCCATGGCCGTCGCAACGCGGGCAGACGATCTGGCTGGATTCGCCCAGGCTCGGACGCAGGCGCTGGCGGCTCATTTCCATCAGGCCGAAGCGCGAGATGCGGCCCAGCTGCACGCGCGCACGGTCGTACTTGAGCGCGTTCTGCAGGCGGTTCTCGACTTCGCGCTGGTGCTTGTTGGAGGCCATGTCGATGAAATCGATGACCACCAGGCCGCCCAGGTCGCGCAGGCGCAGCTGGCGGGCCACTTCGTCGGCCGCTTCCAGGTTGGTCTGGAAGGCGGTGTCCTCGATGTCGCTGCCCTTGGTGGCGCGCGAGGAGTTGACGTCGATGGCGGTCAGCGCTTCGGTCTGGTCGACCACGATCGAGCCGCCGGACGGCAGGCGGACATTGCGTTCATACGCGCCTTCGATCTGCGATTCGATCTGGAAGCGGTTGAACAGCGGGATGTCGTCCTTGTAATGCTTGAGCTTGCGCAGGGTCTGCGGCATCACCTGCTGCATGAACTCCTGGGCGGTCTCGTACAGCTCTTCGGTGTCCACCAGGATCTCGCCGACATCGGCGCGCAGGTAGTCACGCAGGGCGCGCACGATCAGGCGCGATTCCTGGTAGATCAGGAACGAGGCCGGCTTGGTCAGCGCCGCTTCGGCGATCGACTTCCAGACCTGCAGCAGGTAATCCAGATCCCACTGCAGCTCTTCGGCATCGCGGCCGACGCCGGCGGTGCGGATGATCACGCCCATGTCGTCGGGGATGTTCAGCTTGTCCAGCGCTTCTTTCAGCGCGGCGCGGTCTTCGCCCTCGATGCGACGCGAGACGCCACCGGCGCTCGGCGAATTCGGCATCAGGACCATGTAGCGGCCGGCCAGCGAGATGAACGTGGTCAGGGCAGCGCCCTTGTTGCCGCGCTCTTCCTTGTCCACCTGGACCACGACTTCCTGGCCCTCACGCAGCAGCTCGCGGATGCCGGCCTTGTTGTGGTCAACGCCGGCCTGGAAGTAATCGCGGGAGATTTCCTTCAGCGGCAGGAAGCCATGGCGCTCGCCGCCGTATTCGACGAAAGCGGCCTCCAGCGAAGGCTCAAGGCGCGTGATGCGGCCCTTGTAGATGTTCGACTTCTTCTGTTCCTTGGACGGCTGTTCGATGTCGATGTCGTACAGCGTCTGGCCATCCACGATGGCTACCCGCAGCTCTTCAGCCTGCGTGGCATTGATCAGCATTCGCTTCATTCTTGCGTTCCTCGCGCGCTGCTACCGCGCGGAACGCCATGGGGTTTCGCTTCTGGTCACGCTTCACCGCCCATCGCGCATGCGCGGGGAGGGCAGTTTGGGTTTCCAGCGCTACAACACCACGGCAGGCCGCGGGAGCGCTTCATTTGTTTTGGTTTGGGTGTTACTGGGCCGGAGGCAGCTTTCAGCCAGGCTGGAGCGCCACAGGGACATGTTCAGCGCGAATGCGTGTCAGACATCCGGCGATGGCCGGGACCGCCGGTGAGCCGCTAACATGGCCGCCCCGGGGGCGGTGGCTGCGCACTGTGCCGGAATCGAGGGAAGTCGGGCTTCTGGCCCAGAGCAACTTCCAACGAAATCAATCCCTTATCTCGCCCGCCGAGTGTAACAGAATAAAAGGCCAATGACCGTTACCGAGCCCACCCCCAAAGCCGCTGAAGCCATGACCAGCGTACGTATCATCACTGTCCCGGCCGACCGCGCCGGGCAACGCCTGGACAACTTCCTGCTCGGCCAGCTCAAGGGTGCACCGCGCAGCCTGATCTACAAGCTCGTCCGCAGTGGCCAGGTCCGCGTCAACGGCGGCCGCGCCAAGGCCGAGCGCAAGCTCGAGGGCGGCGACGAAGTGCGGGTTCCGCCCGTCCGTCTCAACGAGGAGGGCGACAAGGCCGGACCGCCCGCCGCGTTCATGAAACGACTGGAAGATGCCATCGTGTTCGAAGACGATCGGCTGCTGGCGCTGAACAAACCGTCGGGCGTGGCCAGCCACGGCGGCAGCGGCATCAGCTTCGGCGCGATCGAAACCCTGCGCGCGCTGCGCCCGGGCAAGACCCTGGAGCTGGTCCATCGGCTGGACCGGGATACCTCGGGCCTGCTGATCGTGGCCAAGAAGCGCTCGGCCCTGAGCGAGCTGCAGGCGCTGCTGCGCGAAGACCATGGCGCCGGCATCCGCAAGCGCTACCTGACCCTGCTGGCGGGCCGCATGCCCGATGGCACCATGACCGTGGACGCCCCGCTGCACGTGGGCCTGCGCCAGGGCGGCGAGCGCCATGTCCAGGTCAACCCGATCGGCAAGGAGTCGATCAGCCACTTCAAGGTGCTGGAGCGCAAGGGTGGGCATTCGTACTGCGAGGTGCGGATCGAAACCGGCCGCACCCACCAGATCCGCGTCCACGCCCAGCATCTGGGGCATCCGGTGGCCGGTGACGACAAGTACGGCGATCCGGACGTCAACAAGCGGCTTCGTGAGCAGATCGGGCTGAAGCGCCTGTTCCTGCACGCGGCCTCGCTGGAGTTCGCGCTGGACGCGGGCAAGACGCCGTATCTGATCAATGCACCGCTCGCCGAGGAGCTGGTCGAGGTGTTGAACCGGTTGAAGTGAGCGCCGGCAGATAAGGCCGTGCCGAACGGAGGGCAGTGCCGGCCGCTGGCCGGCTCTGCACAGTCTTGATCGACATCGGGAAGAGCCGGCCAGCGGCCGGCACTACCGGGTGGTGGAGCCCGACGCCGACGTTATCGGGTGGCAGGGCCCGGTGTCATCGGGTTGCGGCCTACGGTCTCACCATTTGAACAACACCAGGCTGATCGCCAGGCTGCCCATGCCGGCCACGAGTCCGTACACGGTCTCGTGGCCCTTGGCGTAGCGCTTGGCCGCGGGCAGGAGTTCGTCCAGGGCCAGGAACACCATCACGCCCGAAATGATCCCGAACACCCAGCCGAAGGTGGCGTGGTTGAGCACCCCGGACAACAGGACATAACCGATGGCCGCGCCGATCGGTTCGGCCAGGCCGGACAGCAGGCTGGCCCCGAACGCATAGAACTTGTTCTGCGTGGCGAAGTACACCGGCACCGCGATCGCGATGCCCTCGGGGATGTTGTGGATGGCGATGGCGAAGGCCAGCGGCATGCCGACCGACGGGCTCTCCAGCGTGGCGAAAAACGTTGCCAGGCCCTCCGGGAAATTGTGCGCGGTGATCGCCACCGCGGTCAGCAGGCCGACCCGTTTGATGTAGGCCTTGTTGTTGTCGCGGAACAGCGGATCCTGCTTGTCCAGGCTCTCGTGCGGGTTCGGGATCAGGTGGTCGATCACCACGATCAGCAGCACGCCGACCAGGAAGGCCGCGGTGCCATAGGCGAAGCCCAGCCGGGCGTCGTAGGCCTGGGTGAACGAGTCGATCGCCTTGTTGAGGATCTCGGTCAGCGAGACGAAGACCATCGCGCCGCCGGCAAAGGCCAGCCCGAACGCCAGCAGGCGCGGGTTGGGCCGGCGTGAGAACAGCACCATCAGGCTGCCCAGCGCGGTGGCCAGGCCGGCGGCCAGGGTCACCGCCAGGGCGATCCATACGTTTTCACTGGAGATATCAGGCATCCGCCAACGCGTCCTTGTAGAAGTGCAACGCGCCCCGGGCAGCAACACCGGGGCGCGGATCGGGGGGCACGAGGCTTGCGGCGGCTGACCTCAACACAACGCGGCGATCAGCCGCCGCGACGCAGCCGTTCTTCGACCGCGAAGCACTGGTCGGGCTTGGGCTGCGGTGGATTGAAGCTGACCGGCACCTGGATCGTGGTCGAGACCGCCTGGCCGGCGCGGGTGGCGGCCTTGAACTGCCAGGCCTGCACGGCCTTCTGTGCCTGCTCGTCGAGCTGGGCGTTGCCACTGCCGCTGGCGAGCTGGACCTGGCTGGGCTGGCCGTCGGCCGCGATGGTCACCTTGAAGGTGCTGGTGCCGCCGATCCCTTGGCAGGCCAGTTCGATCGGGTACTCCGGTGGTGGCGTCTTGACCGCCGCGACCTCGGTGGGGGCGGCGACCGGGGCGGCCGGTTCGGCGGGCGTCTTGTTGCAGCCCGCCAGAGCGACCAGGGCAAGGCTGGACAGTGCGATGTACGGCAGTTTCATGGGCTTACTCCGTCAGGGCCGAGGCTTTCGCCGCGCAGATGAAGTCGTTCTCGCTCAGGCCACCCACGTCGTGGGTGGAGAAGCGCACCACGGCGCGGTCGTAATGCACGCCCAGGTCCGGGTGGTGGTCTTCGCGATGGGCCACCCAGGCGAGCGCGTTCACGAAGGCCATGGTGCCGTGGTAGTTGTCGAAGCGGAAGGTACGGGTCAGCGCCTGGCCGGCCTCGGCCAGCTCCCAGCCCGGGACCTGGGCCAGCAGCTCGGTGACCCGGGCGGCGCCGAGCTTGTGGTCGCTGCCTTTGCGCGGCACGCAATGGGCTTGGGCCAGCGGAATCAGGTCGGCCATGGGTTCCTCCACATCTGGATGACTGAACAATGCGCGGTCGGGTGTATAAACCGAATGAGCGCATAACAAGGGATTGGCTAGAATAGCCCGATGATCCAGATATCCGACACTGCCCAATCCTATTTCCGCAAACTGATCGAGCGTGAGGCCGTGCCCGGCATGGGTGTGCGCCTGACCGCCGTCGATGCGGGTACCCCGCGCGCCGATGCCCGCCTGGAGTTCGCCGATCCCAGCGAACTGCTCGGTGATGAGTGGGCGGTGGACTGCGATGGCTTCACCCTCTACGTGGCCGCCACCAGCGTGGCCTGGGTCGATGGCGCCGAGATCGATTTCGTCACCAATGCGACCGGCAGCCAGCAGCTGACCATCAAGGCGCCCAAGATCAAGGGCGAGGCGCCGACGGAAGGTTCCTCGCTGGTCGAACGCGTGCGCTGGGTGGTGGAGAACGAAGTCAATCCCCAGCTGGCCTCGCATGGCGGCAAGGTCGCGGTGCAGGAAGTTTCGGCCGAAGGCGTGGTGCTGCTGCGCTTCGGTGGCGGCTGCCAGGGCTGCGGCATGGCCGACGTCACGCTCAAGCAGGGCATCGAAAAGACGCTGATGGGCCGCGTGCCCGGCATCACCGCGGTGCGCGACGCGACCGACCACGACAGTGGCGACGCGCCGTACATTCCCCGCGGCACGGCTGCCTGATCGCACTGCGTGCCACTGCGCCGGGCTGACGACATCCTCGATTGGCTGCTGGCTCGCCAGCCGGATAAGCGCATTCTCGAAAAAACCACGGGCCTCCCTTACGGGTGGGGCCTGTGGCTGCGTGCGTTGTCGCCGCTGCCGCGGCCGTTCCGCGCCAGCGAGGTGCTGGCCGAGCTGGCCCAGCGTGCGCCTGTTCCACACGGCGGACGCCTGCCGGCGCTGAGTTTCGCCCAGGCGATGCGTCGCCTGCTCTGGCAGGGCTGGGATCCGGCGCCGCGCGACCAGCGCTGGATGCGCTGGACCTCGGCGGTGATCAGCGCATTGCTGCATCTGATGTTCGCCCTGTTGCTGCTGTGGGTCGCCTTGGTCCGGCCGCCGAGCGAACCGGAGCAGGGCGGTGAGAGCGGGCGTGTGCAGGTGGCCTTCGTGGGTCGCGGCACCCCGCAACAGGAGGAGGGCGGCCAGCCGGCCGCCGAACCGGCGACCGCGGACGCCGCCCGTGCCGCAGCGACCGACAGCGCCCAGGCGGTGGCCTCGGCCGGTGCCGACGCGCGTGAGCCGTCTGCCTCGGCGCCGCAGCCCGTCGCCGCGCCTGCACCGCCCAGTGAACCGCAGCCGGCGCCTCCCGCGCCGTCGACGCCCGCGGTGGAGCAGCCTGTGCAGGCGACCGAGGTCGCCCAGGCCACGACGGATTTCGTGGTGCCGCCCACCAGCGTGCCGCGCACCGAAGTGCGTGTGGTGCCACGCGACCCGCAGGATATCGCCGTGCGCGAGCGCACCGTGGTGACCGTGGAAGCACCGACGCCGCGCAGCACCGTACCCACGCTGCGCCCGGCCGAACCGCAACTGCGGACACCCGACCTCACCGTGCAGGAGCGCCAGGTCACCGTGGTCGAAGCACCCGCCCCGGTCGTTACGGTGCCGGGCCCGCGGGTGGATGCCACGCTCCCGCAACGCGAGGTGCAGGTACGCGAGCGTGAGATCCGGCCGGTCACCGCACCCGCGGTGACGATGGCGACGCTGCCCGCGCGCGAGGTCAGCGTGCCGGGCCGATCGCCGGAGGTCGCCGTGCGCGAACGCGCGGTGCCCAATGCCGCGCCACGCCCGGAATCTCCTTCGCCGACCGCGGCAAGCAGTACCGCGACGGCCCCGGCAGCGACCCGTTCCAGTACCGCCGCCAGTGCGTCCAGCACCAGCGCGGCCAATGCGACGCGTGCGCCCGCCCGGCAGACGGCAGCGGCGCCGGGCAGCTGGGCCACGCCGAACCGCGCGGACGACTGGGGTGCGGCCAACCATCCGCAGGATGCCGATCTCAATGGCCGGGCCGTGAGTGCGACCCAGGGCACCGGCGGCAGCCTGTTCAAGGCCGATGGCAGTGTGCGCGTCCCGGGCCAGGCTGGTGCCGGCAATACCGAGCGCGGCGCGCCCGGTGGCGACAAGGACGGCTGGAGCAAGGAGCGCATCGCGCAGTCCGGCACCTGGCTCAAGCGCCCGCCGTACGACTACACCCCGACCTCGTTCGACAAGTACTGGGCACCCAACGAATCGCTGCTGGCCGAATGGGTCCGCAAGGGCATCAAGTCGGTCGAGATCCCGATCCCGGGCACGAGCTCGTCGATCTCGTGCGTGATTTCCGTCCTGCAGTTCGGCGGTGGTTGCGGCCTGAATGATCCGAACATGCAGGACCAGCCCGCCATCGCGCGGCCGCCGCCGGACATCCCGTTCAAGAAAGAACTGCAGGAAGACAACGGCAGCCGCTGAGGCGCGGCCTCGGCGGCGGGTAGAGCGACGCCATGCGTCGCTGTGTTCCGGCCGGGTGTCACGGCACCTCGCAGCCACGCATGGCGTGGCTCTACGGGATGCTGGGCGTTACGGTGCGGTGTCCGCGTCCAGTTCCACGTCCGCATCCTGCAATGCGACGAAGGCCCAGAACGGCACGTTGCTGTCGCTCCAGTAGCGGCTGGCTTCGTCGAGCACCTCCAGCAGCGTGTCGAACTCCGCCCCGGCCTCGCTGCGCAGGGCATCGGCATCACTGAAGAACAGCGCGTAGCCGTTGGCCGGCAGCCACGCCAGGTCACGCAGGTTGTCGGTCAGCGCATCCCAGTTGCCGCCGAAGCCGGTCGGGAAGTCCAGGCGCGCGGCCAGTCGCATCAGCAGCGTGCGCTTGTCCTGGCAGCCGGCCAGGTCGATCTGGATCACGCGCAGGCCGGCATCGCGCATCGCTGCCGACAAAGGGGCGACATCGTCATTGCCGATCGCATAGATGCCGGCGTTGTTGATGTCGTGCAGGCCCAACTCGAATCCGTCATGCGTCATTGCCAGCTCCCGGCAGGTGGAACGTCGAAACTGCGGAACGTTTCATAGTGATCATCGGTATAGAACCAGCCGGTAGGGGGTGTGCCGCCGGTGACGATGCGCCGCGCGCCGCGATTGCCGGCGCCGGGCGTGTCCACCGTGTATTCGTGGTAGTAGCCGCGCGGTCGCTGCGGCAGGCGTTGTTCGCGGTTGCTGAAAATGCTGCCGTCCTGCCGGTGCGGGAACGGGCCGCCGCGCTGGATCAACGCGATGGTGTCGCGCGCTTCGGCGGGCAGGAACGGGGGCAGCGGATCGCGTGCCGCCTTGGGCGCGGCTGTCGATGACGCCGTTGTCGATGACCCCGCTGCACCGGCGGCCGGCGCACTCTCCGGCTGGGTCAGCGAGGGGGCGAACTGCGGCGCGGGCGGGCGCTGTGCCAGCTTGATGGCGGCCAGGCCACCGACCAGCAGCACGATGGCGATCAACAACAGCAGCGGCTTGCGCATGAGGGGCCAGGGCGATGGGCGAGGGGACTACTCTACTGCGATCATCGACCTGCACGGTGAGGCCCAGCCGAACAGGCGTGCTGCACTGCGATGGACGCCGTGCCGCGTGCGTGTGCCGTCACTGTCGCGTAACGATCCCGACACGCTATCGACCGCGCAGGACGAAGTTTCCTTTACATGGCCCTTGGTAAGCTTGTCGGCCATCCCCATCATCGACACCGCAACGCCCGGTCTTTGCCGGGCGAGTGAGCTACCAGGAGAACCACATGGCCTATACCCTCCCCAAGCTGTCCTACGCCTACGACGCGCTCGAGCCGCATATCGACGCAGCGACGATGGAAATCCACCACACCAAGCATCACCAGACGTACATCAACAACGTCAACGCAGCGCTGGAAGGCACCGAGTTCGCCGACCTGCCGGTGGAAGAACTGGTCAAGAAGACCAAGTCGCTGCCGGAGAACCTGCAGGGCGTCGTGCGCAACAACGGCGGCGGCCACGCCAACCACACCCTGTTCTGGACCGTGATGTCGCCCAACGGCGGCGGCGCTCCGGTCGGCGATGTGGCCAAGGCCATCGATTCGCAGCTGGGCGGCCTCGAGAAGTTCAAGGAAGCCTTCACCAAGGCGGCCCTGACCCGCTTCGGCAGTGGCTGGGCCTGGCTGAGCGTCACCCCGGACAAGAAGATCGTGGTGGAAAGCAGCGCCAACCAGGACAGCCCGCTGATGGACGGCAACACGCCGATCCTGGCGTTGGACGTGTGGGAACACGCGTACTACCTGAAGTACCAGAACCGTCGCCCGGAATACATCGGCGCGTTCTTCAACGTCGTCGACTGGAATGAAGTCGAGCGTCGTTACCAGGACGCCATCGCCTGATCGGCACGGTCACCTGACACACGAACGGCCAGGCAGCGATGCCTGGCCGTTTTTCGTTGGGACCCGCCCGGCTCAGGGCGCGCTGGTGCTTTCCGGGGCCTGCAGGCGCAGGGTAGCCATCGTGCCCAGGCGCATCGCCGTGGCATCACCGTCGCTGGCCGGCAGCGTGATGCTGTCCTGGCGGATACCGCCGAAGGACTTGACCTGGAACAGCACATCCAGCCCGTGGCCCCGTGCCGCGCCGGCCAGCGAAGGCGGGTCCACGCGTTCGCCCGGGTTCTTGCGGGCCGGCTGGAAGCCCGGCGTGCTGCCCACCAGTTCGGTGATCTCGGCCGAAAAATCGCCCGCGATCAGCGAGGGCAGGCCGTCGGCGGTCGCGCCGATCCAGGTCATCAGGTCGCTGGTCTGGTGCCGGCGGATCTGTGCATCGTCCGGCTCCGGCCGCAGCCGGGCGACATAGATGTTGATCAATTCTTGGCGCAGCTTGACCCGCAGCATGCCCGCCGCGCTGAACTGGCCGGGCGGATGCAGCAGGGTGACCGCATCATCGGTCACGGGCAGCCGGGTGAGCATGGCGCTGCCGTGCCTTAGCAGCTGGCTGGGCGGGTCCGCGGTGACGAAATCGCAGCTGTAGCGCAGTCGGCTGGCCAGCCAGCAGGCCGGGTTGCGGCCCTGGGTCTGCCGCACACGCTGCACCGCGATCACGTCCGGCTGCATGGATTCGAGCAGCTGCAGCACCTGGTCACGGCGCTGCTGCCACTGCGCATCGTCCAGGGTCGGCAGCTCCAGCGTCGCGATCTTCAGCGAGGGCAGGGCGTCTTCGGCCTGGCGCGCATGTGCCAGGGCGGCGGGGGCCGTCATCAACAGCAGCAGGATCCAGCCTGGCCAACGTCGGGTCCCACCGGTGATGTGCGTGCGCATAACGATAAGTTTACGCTTCCGCCGTCGACGATCCGTGACATGGGGCCCACCGGCGGCGGTGGTTCCTGATCGGCCTGCCATGTCCGGCAGCGGCTGTCATGCAGCTGTGCAGCGTGCGCTGGGGTGGGGCGTTCCGGTAATCTTGGTTCTTTCGTGTTCGCAGGACAGCCCCACAGGATGAGCAATATCGCAGCCGCCAGCGCCGGCAAAGGAAAGATGCCGCGCCAGATTCCCTACATCATCGGCAATGAGGCCTGCGAACGCTTCAGCTTCTACGGGATGCGCAACATCCTGGTGCAGTTCCTGATCACCTCGCTGCTGCTGCAGGAGATCACTGCCGATGGCCGCGCCGGCGAGGCGAAGGACATCATGCACAGCTTCATGATCGGCGTGTATTTCTTCCCGCTGCTCGGTGGCTGGCTGGCCGACAAATTCTTCGGCAAGTACCACACCATCCTGTGGTTCAGCCTGATCTACTGCGCCGGTCATGCCTGCCTGGCCATCTTCGAGGACAGCCGCCAGGGCTTCTTCGTCGGCCTGGGCCTGATCGCGCTGGGCGCCGGTGGCATCAAGCCGCTGGTCGCTTCGTTCATGGGCGACCAGTTCGACCAGAGCAACAAGCACCTGGCCAAGGTCGTCTTCGATGCCTTCTACTGGATCATCAACTTCGGCTCGCTGTTCGCCTCGCTGCTGATTCCGCTGGCACTGAAGAACCTCGGCCCGGCGTGGGCGTTCGGCATCCCGGGCATCCTGATGTTCGTGGCGACCTTCGTGTTCTGGATGGGCCGCAAGCGCTATGTGCTGGTGCCGCTGCCGCCGAAAGACCCGCATTCGTTCGGCAATGTCGTGCGCACCGCGCTGTCGGCGCAGGTGCCGGGCAAGGGCCGTCCGGGCCGGACGCTGGCGATCCTCGGCGCGGTGCTGGCGGTGGCCTCGATGGGGCTGGTCGGCAGCCTGGGCATCGTGATCTGCCTGTGCATCGCCCTGGTTCTGCTGCTGGCCGGTATCGGTGGCGGTACCTGGATGCAGCTGGACCGCGCCCGCGCGGTGCACCCGGCCGAAGCGGTCGAGGGCGTGCGCTCGGTGCTGCGCGTGCTGGTGATCTTCGCGCTGACCACCCCGTTCTTCTCGCTGTTCGACCAGAAGGCCTCGACCTGGGTCCTGCAGGGCCAGCAGATGGCCATGCCGAGCTGGTTCACCGCCTCGCAGATGCAGGCGCTGAACCCGTTGCTGGTGATGATCCTGATCCCGTTCAACAACCTGGTGCTGTACCCGATGCTGCGCCGCTTCGGCTTCGAGCCCACCGCGCTGCGCCGCATGACCGCCGGTATCGCCTTCAGCGGCCTGGCCTGGATCGTGGTCGGCGGCATCCAGGTGATGATGGACGGCGGCAACGTCATGTCGATCTTCTGGCAGATGCTGCCGTACGCGCTGCTGACCTTCGGTGAGGTGCTGGTTTCGGCCACCGGCCTGGAGTTCGCCTACAGCCAGGCGCCGCAGGCGATGAAGGGCGTGGTGATGAGCTTCTGGAACCTGACCACCACCATCGGCAACCTGTGGGTGCTGCTGTCCAACGCGGCGGTGCGCAACGATACGGTCACCCACCAGATCGCCAGTACGGGATTGAGCGAGGCGGCGTTCCTGATGTTCTTCTTCGCCGGTTTCGCGTTCCTGGCGGCGTTGGCCTTCGGTTGGTACGCCAAGCGCTATCGTATGGTCGACAACTACCGCACCGCCTGAGCCTGACATGACCCCAGTCAACCTGCTGCTGATCGCCATCACCGTCATCGTGTCGTGGATGGCGTTCAAGAACCGCGCGCTGGCCGACCGCCTGATCCTGTGGCCGCCCGCGGTGGACCGCAACCGTCAGTACGACCGGCTGATCACGTACGGGTTCATCCACGCCGATCTGTCGCACCTGGCGTTCAACATGATCACGCTGTTCTTCTTCGGCGGCTTCATCGAACAGCTGATGTTGGAGTTGAGCGGCAGCTACCTGACCTATCCGGCGTTCTACCTGGGTGCGTTGCTGGTCTCGATCCTGCCGAGTTATCTGAAGAACCAGAAGAACCCGAGCTACCTCAGCCTGGGGGCCTCGGGCGCGGTCTCGGCGGTGCTGTTCGCCTTCATCCTGATCAAGCCGTGGTCGATCATCCTGGTGCTGTTCATTCCGGCCCCGGCGATCATCTATGCGGTGTTCTATGTCGGCTACAGCATCTGGATGGACCGCCGCGGCGGCGATCGCATCAACCACAGCGCGCACCTGGCCGGTGCAGCCTTCGGCGTGCTGTTCATGCTCGCCATGCAGCCGAGCATCTTCAGCCACTTCCTGCGTGAGCTGAGCAACCCGACCTTCAGCCTCGGCGGTTGAGTCGGGGGCGTACCGACCAACGGTCGGTACCTCCCCCCCCTCAGGCGGCCTTCTTGCCGTCCACGCCATAGGTGCTGAGCAGCCGGGCATAGACCTCGTGGTTGATCTGGTCGAATTCCCAGCCCTGGGTCTGGCCGTTCACGGCCAGCTGGAACAGGCCTTCGAGCAGGGAGCTGTCGGCATCGCCGTGGGCGGCGGGGGCAGGTGCGGTGTTGTCCATGCGGACCTCCGGAGAGCGGGTGCGTACAGGCAGGTCTTCGCAAAAGCCATGCCAGCTTTCACGCCCTGTCCGAATCCGATATCGGCTTGAGCCGCCCAGGCTTTAGGGCGGCAAGTGACGCGCCGCGTCGCTGCTTGCCCCTGTTCAGGCTTCACGCGATCATGGCGGCCGGCTGCGCACTATCGCTGCAGTCGCCGCAGGAGACACCGCTCATGGCTTCGGTCACGCCGCCCGGACTGGCTTACGAGGTGGAGCACGATCTGGCCAATCACCGGTTCCAGGCCCGGGTCAAAGGGCATCTGGCACTGCTGGATTACCAGATCAAGCGCAAGCGGATGGTCATCACCCACACCGAGGTGCCCGAGCCGATCGCCGGGCGCGGGGTCGCGGGCGAACTGACCAAGGTGGCGCTGCGCTATGCGCGCGACAACAAGTTCAAGGTCGTGCCGGCCTGCGCATACGCCGAGGCGTTCCTGCAGCGGCATGAGGAGTACGACGACCTGCTGGTCCGATGAGGGCAGCGGGTCATGCTTCAGGGATGGCTGATCATGATGGTGGGTTACAACAAGGGGATTTCAGGATGAACATCGCAGGAAACCGTCGCGCGCTGCGCGCCAGCGCGTTGGCCTTGGCTATGGGCGTGGTGCTGGTCGCAGGCTGCAAGCGCGACGGCGACACACAGGCCCCGGCGACGCCGGCCGACACCGCCGCCGAACCAGCCGCGCCCGCGGTGGCGCCCGAGGCGCCGCTCGAGCTGCGCGACGTGATCGAGACCTCGCCGCAGGCCGTGGTCGGGATCACCTACCCGCCGGACATCGCCCGTTATCCGGGTCTGGCCAAGGTGCTGGGTGGCTACGCCGACAGTGCGCGGGCAGAGCTGCAGCAGGCGCTGGACGGGCTGGGCAACGACAAGCCGACCATGCCTTACGAGCTGTCGCTGACCTTCGAGAAGGTCCTGGAAACGCCGCAGCTGGTGGTGGTGACCGCCGATGGCAGCCGCTACACCGGTGGCGCCCATGGCGAGCCGCTGGTGGCGCGTTTCGTGTGGCTGCCGGAACAGCAGCAGATGCTCACCGCCGACAAGCTGGTGGCGGACGCCAAGGGCTGGAAGGCGATCAGTGATTACGTGGCCGATCAGCTGCGCGAGCGCGTGGCGACCCGGTTGAGTGGCGATGAAATGGAGCCGGCGCAGATGCAGGAATCGCTGCGCAACGCGAGCCGGATGATCGCCGACGGCACCGGGCCGAGCGCGGACAACTTCAGCCAGTTCCAGCCGCTGACCGGTTCCGACGGACGCATCTCTGCGATACGCTTCGTGTTCCCGCCCTACCAGGTAGGGCCGTACTCGGACGGCACGCAGACCGTGGACGTCCCGGCCGCCGTGCTGGTGCCGCACGTGGGTCAGGATGTCGCAGGGTTGTTCGCCCGGGGCTGATCGACGGAGGCGATGTGGACGCTGGGCTGCAACGACGGGTCACAGGGTTGCTGCATGAGGCGGGGGTCACCGTTGACGGTGACCAGCCGCAGGACATCACGGTGCACGACCCGCGCTTCTACGCGCGGGTCATGGCGCAGGGCTCGCTGGGCCTGGGCGAGAGTTACATGGACGGGCACTGGGATGCCCGCGCGCTGGACGACTTCCTCTTTCATCTGATGCAGGCGCATCTGGACGAGCGCGTGCACGGCTGGCGCGACCTGGCCGATGCGCTGAAGGCGCGGGTGTTCAACCTGCAGGCCGGGGCGGGCAGTTTCGAGGTCGGCCGGCGTCATTACGATCTGGGCAATGATCTGTACGAGGCGATGCTGGGCCAGCGGCTGGTCTACAGCTGCGGATACTGGCGCGAGGCCACGGACCTGGATGCGGCCCAGGAGGCCAAGCTCGATCTGATCTGCCGCAAGCTGGGGCTGCGCCCCGGGCAACGGATTCTCGATATCGGCTGTGGGTGGGGCGAGGCGCTGAAGTTCGCGGCGGAGCGCTATGGCGTGTCCGGCGTGGGGGTGACGATCTCGCAGGAGCAGGCGGAGTATGCGCGGCAGTTGTGCGCGGGCCTGCCGATCGAGATCCGGCTGCAGGACTACCACGACGTGGAGGAATCGTTCGACGCGATCCTGTCGGTGGGCATGTTCGAGCATGTGGGCGACAAGAACTACCGCGGCTACTTCGAGATGGCGCGGCGCTGCCTGCGACCGGAGGGTCTGTTCCTGCTGCATTCGATCGGGAGCAATCTGTCGCGGCATCGCACCGATCCGTGGATCGCGAAGTACATCTTCCCGAACTCCATGCTGCCTTCGGCGGCACAGGTCACCGAGGCGCTGGAAGGGCTGTTCGTGCTCGAGGATTGGCACAACTTCGGCACGGATTACGATCGGACACTGCAGGCGTGGCGGGCCAACATCGAAGCGGCGTGGCCGCGGCTGGATGCGCAGCGCTATGACGAACGGTTCCGCCGGATGTGGCGGTTCTACCTGGCCGGGTCGATGGCGAGTTTCCGCTGCCGGCATGCGCAGTTGTGGCAGTTGGTGCTGTCGCCGAACGGCGTGCCTGGGGGGTTTGTGGCGCCGCGTTGAGTGAGCCATGAAAAACGCCCGGCAGTGCCGGGCGTTTTCCGTACAGCGCGTCGTTGGAACGGACGCTTACTTCTTGCCGTCACCCGAGGTCAGGCCGCGCTTCTCGAGCAGGGGCTCGATCTGCGGCTCATGCCCGGCGAAATTGCGGAACAGTTCCATCGCA
Organism: Stenotrophomonas sp. TWI700; assembly: GCF_039673645.1. NCBI lineage: Bacteria > Pseudomonadati > Pseudomonadota > Gammaproteobacteria > Lysobacterales > Lysobacteraceae > Stenotrophomonas > Stenotrophomonas sp. TWI700. The sequence continues at coordinate 62,909 of NZ_JBDJMB010000021.1, forward strand.
TCGACACTGCCGCCCTTGGACAGCAGGGTCTGGCGGAAGTGATCGCCGTTCTTGCGGCTCAGGCCACCGTTCTCGCGGAACCACTTCTGGGTGTTGGCGTCCAGCACCTCCGACCAGATGTAGGCGTAGTAGCCGGCCGAGTAGCCGCCCATGATGTGGCTGAAGTATGGGGTCTTGTAACGCGGCGGGACCGGCGCGTAGAAGATGCCGTCCTTGGCCAGGGCCTCGGCTTCGAACTTCATGACGTCCTTGGCGGCCGGCACCTGGTCCGGGCCGATCTGGTGCCAGCGCTGGTCGAGCATGGCCGCACCGAGGTATTCGGTGGTGGCGAAGCCCTGGTTGAACTTGGCGGCGGCGACGACCTTGTCGAGCAGGGCCTGCGGCATGGCCGTGCCGTTCTGGTAGTGCTTGGCGTAGTTCTTCAGGATGACCGGATCATCGGCCCACATCTCGTTGACCTGCGAGGGGAACTCGACGAAGTCGCGCGGCACCGAGGTGCCCGAGAAGTAGGGGTACTTCACGTTCGAGAACATGCCGTGCAGGGCGTGGCCGAATTCGTGGAAGGTGGTGGTGACTTCATCCCAGGTCAGCAGGGTCGGCTTGCCGGCCGGCGGCTTGGGGATGTTGAGGTGGTTGGCGACCACCGGCTTGAAGCCGGTCAGTTCCGACTGCGACACGTAGGAGTTCATCCACGCACCGCCGCGCTTGGAGGCGCGTGCATACGGGTCGAAGATGAAGATCGCCAGCTGGCTGCCGTCGGCATCGAACACGTCGTAGACGGTGACGTCCTCGTGGTAGACCGGCAGGTCGGTGCGCTGCTTGAAGGTCAGGCCGAACTCGAGCTGGGCGGCGTGGAAGACGCCGTTCTCGAGCACGTTCTTCATTTCGAAGTACGGCTTGAGCTGGGATTCGTCGAAGTTGTACTTGGCCTGGCGCACCTTCTCGCTGTAGAAGGCCCAGTCCCACGCTTCCAGCTTGAAGGTCGGCTTGCCGGCGGCCTTCTGTTCCTTGTCGATCATCGTCTGCAGATCGGCGGCTTCGCGCTTGGCGTTCGCCACTGCGGCCGGTGCCAGCTGGCCGAGCATCGCGTTGACGGCTTCGGGCGTCTTGGCGGTCTGGTTGGTGAGGTTGTAGGCGGCGAAGTTCGCAAAGCCCATCAGCTTGGCCTTGTCGGCACGCAGCTGCATGATGCGCGAGACCAGGGCGGTGTTGTCGTACTCGCCGCCGCGGCTGCCGCGGGTCACCGAGGCTTCGTAGATCTTCTGGCGCAGCGCGCGGTTGGCCAGGTTGGTCAGCGGCGGCTGGCCGGTGGTGTTGAGCAGGGTGATGACGTACTTGCCGTCCTGGCCACGGGCCTTGGCGGCTTCGGCGGCGGCGGAGATCTGTTCCTGCGAGAGGCCGTCCAGTTCCTTGACGTCGTCGACGGTGATCGCCGAAGCGTTCACTTCGGCCAGCACGTTCTGGCTGAACTTGGTGCCCAGGTTGGCCAGTTCGGCGTTCATTTCCTTGAGCTTGGTCTTGTCCGCTTCGGACAGCTTGGCGCCGGCGCGGACGTAGTTCTCATAGTACTTCTCGACCAGGCGCACGCCTTCGGCGTCGAGGCCGAGCTGGGTGCGGGTGTCGTACAGGGTCTGGATGCGGGCGAACAGCTTGCCGTTCAGCGCGATGGCGTCGCTGTGCGCGGCGAAGCGCGCGGAGTAATCGGCCTGCAGCTTCTTGCGTGCGTCGTTGGTGTCGGCGCCGACCAGGCTGAAGAACACGGTGGTGGCGCGATCCAGGGTGTCACCGCTCTTTTCCAGGGCGATGAGGGTGTTGTCGAAGGTCGGCTTGGCCTTGTTGTTGGCGATCGCCTCGACTTCCTTCAGCTGCTGGGCCATGCCGGCGTCGAAAGCGGGGGCGAAGTCGCTGTCCTTGATCTTGTCGAACTGCGGGAAGTGCAGCGGCAGCGGGCTGTCGGCGAAGAACGGGTTGGCCTGCTGGGCGGCGGTCGCGGCCGGGGTGGCGGCGGTGGCGGAATAGGCGGGCAGGGCAAGGCCGAGGGTCACGGCGACGGCGAGGGCAAGACGGGTGGTCAAGGGGAAATCTCCGGTCAGACAAGTCTTTGAGGGTAACCCGAGCCGTTGCGGAGGGGCTTGTGTCGAAAGGCATGTTTTGGCCAGAGCAGGCCGGCTCCCCACATCGCCAGGCCGCACGCGCTGGGCGGGCTAATATGAGGTCTTTCCACCGGAGCCCCTGCCATGACCACTGCCTTCGATTTCCCGTTCGTGGATCTGTCCGGTCAGCCGCAGGCGTTGGCGCAGTACCGGGGCAAGGTGTTGCTGCTGGTCAATGTGGCCAGCAAGTGCGGGTTCACGCCGCAGTACGAGGGGCTGGAAGCGCTGTGGCGGGAGTTCGGGCCGCGGGGGCTGGTGGTGGTCGGGTTTCCCTGCGATCAGTTCGGGCACCAGGAGCCGGGGGATGCGGCGCAGATCGGGGAGTTCTGTTCACTGACCTACGGGGTCAGTTTCCCGATGTCGGACAAGGTCGAGGTCAACGGCGACGGCGCCGATCCGCTGTGGCAGTGGCTCAAGCGCGAGAAGGCCGGGGTGCTGGGGACGCGCGGGATCAAGTGGAACTTCAGCAAGTTCCTGATCGGCCGCGAGGGGCAGGTGCTGGAGCGGTATGCGCCGACCGACACGCCGGCATCGCTGCGCGGGGATATCGAGGCCGCGCTGGGTTGACGGCGTCGCCCGGCCAGGGCCACGGCGACGGGTAGAGCCGGCCGCTGGCCGGCTCCTCGTGTTGCATCAACTTTGGCGGGGTCCAGCCACGCATGGCGTGGCTCCACCTTATTTTTCGACGAACGCGCGCTCGAACACGTAATGGCCGGGGGTTCCGATGCGCGGCGAGGTCTGGAAGCCGCGGCTGTCCAGCACGGTGCGCAGGTCGGCCAGCATCTGCGGGCTGCCGCAGATCATGGCGCGGTCGTTTTCCGGGTCCAGCGGCGGCAGGCCGAGGGTTTTCTGCATCTCGCCGCTTTCCATCAGCGAGGTCAGGCGGCCCTGGTTCGGGAAGGCTTCGCGGGTCACGGCCGGGTAGTAGAGCAGCTTGTCGCCGATCATCTCGCCGAGGAACTCGTGCTCGCGCAGTTCCTTCTCGAACAGGTCGCGGTAGGCCAGGTCCTTTTCGTAGCGCACGCCGTGGGTGAGGATCACCTTGTCGAAGCGCTCGTAGGTTTCCGGATCCTTGATCACCGACAGCCACGGCGCCAGGCCGGTGCCGGTGCCGAGCAGGTACAGGTGCTTGCCCGGGTGCAGGTCGCTGATCAACAGCGTGCCGGTGGGCTTCTTGCCGACCAGTACCTTGTCGCCCGGCTGGATGTGCTGCAGGCGCGAGGTCAGCGGGCCGTCCTGGACCTTGATGCTGAAGAACTCCAGGTTCTCTTCCCAGTTGGCACTGGCGATGGAGTACGCGCGCAGCAGCGGGCGCGCTTCGGTTTCCAGGCCGATCATCACGAACTGGCCGTTCTCGAAGCGGAAGCCGCTGTCGCGGGTCGTGGTGAAGCTGAAGTAGGCGTCGGTCCAGTGACGGACCTCAAGCACCGTTTCGGCGCCAAAAGCGGAAGACATGGGGGTGGGGTTCTGGTCGGTTTCGTCGGGTCTAGTTTATCTCAAATGAGATAAATTCTCATTGACTGGCCGGACAGGCCCGTCAAGCGGGGGTTTCAGCGGTAGCCGGCCGCCTGCAGCTCGAACAGTTCGGCATAACGGCCGCCCTGGGTCATCAGTTCGGCGTGGGTGCCGCTGGCCTCGATACGGCCGCCGGCGAGCACCAGGATGCGGTCGGCCATGCGCACCGAGGAAAAGCGGTGCGAGATCAGCACGGCGGTGCGGTTGTCGGACAGTTCTTTGAACCGCTGGAACACCTCGAACTCGCTGCGCGCATCCAATGCGGCGGTTGGTTCGTCCAGGATCATGACCTGCGCATCGCGCATGTAGGCACGCGCGATCGCGATCTTCTGCCACTGCCCGCCGGACAGGTCCACGCCCATCTTGAAGCGGCGGCCGATGAGCTGGTCGTAGCCACCGGGCAGGCCGGCGATGACCTCGTCGGCCATGCCGCGGCGGGCGGCATCGCGGATGCGGGCGTCGTCGGTCATCGCCTCGACCAGGCCGACGCCGATGTTCTCGCCGGCGCTGAGGTTGTAGCGCACGAAGTCCTGGAAGATCACGCCCATGTTGGCGCGCAGGTCATCCAGGTCGTAATCGCGCAGGTCGCGGCCATCGAGCAGGATGCGGCCTTCGTCGGGGTCGTACAGACGGGCCAGCAGCTTGACCAGGGTGGTTTTGCCGGCACCGTTCTCGCCGACCAGGGCCAGCACTTCGCCGGCGCGCAGTTCGAAATCCAGGTGGCGCACTGCCCAGTTTTCGGCATCGGGATAACGGAAGCCGACGTTCTCGAACACGAAGCCGTCGGTGATCGGCTGCGGAATGGCGACCGCGTCCGGGCGCGAATGGATCTCCGGTTGGATCTGGAAGAACGAGAACAGATCGTCCAGATACAACGCCTGCCCGGCGACCTGCGAAAACCCGATCAGCAGGCCTTCGAGCAGTTGGCGCAGGCGCAGGAAACTGCCGGCGAGGAAGGTCAGGTCACCGATGGAGAAATCACCGCGCACGGTGCGCCACGCGATGTAGGCGTAGGCCGCGTAATAGCCCAGCGTCCCCAGTGCGGCCAGCAGCGTGCCCCAGATCGCGCGCTTGCGGGCCAGCGCGCGGTTGGCGAGATAGAACTTCTCGGCCAGCAGTTTGTAGCGATCAATCAGGAACCGATGGAGGTTGAAGATCTTCACCTCCTTGGCGGTTTCCACGCTGGCCCCGATCTGGCGCAGGTATTCCAGCTGACGGCGCTCCGGCGTCCACTGGAAATTGAGGCTGTAGCCGGCAGCGTTGAAATGCGATTCGCCGATGAACGCCGGGATCAGCGCGACCGCGAGCAGCAGGATCAACCACGGCGCGTACACGATCAGGCCGACCGCGAGACTGGCCACGGTGATGCTGTCCTGCACCTGGCCGAACAGCTGGCTCATCAGGTTCATGCGGCCCATGGTCTGGCGCCGTGCGCGGTCCAGCTTGTCCTGCAGGTCGGGGTCTTCGAAGTCCTCCAGATCCAGCTCGGCCGCGTGTTCCATCAGGCGCACGCTGGTGACGTTGGTGAACAGCTCCGACAGCAGCGTATCGGCGTAGCTGACCATGCGGCCGAGCAGGTCCGAGGCCATCGCCAGGCCGAACTCGAGTGCGAGCAGCCCGAGCAGCGGGTTCAGCAGCCCGCTGGAGAGCGCCTCGCCGAACGGCGGGAAACCCGCATCGTGCTGGCTGAGCAGCACCGCCGCATCGATGATCAGTTTGCCGACATAGAGCATCGCCACCGGCAGCAAGGCACGGATCACGCGCAGGCCCAGGCTGGCCAGGGTCAGCCCTGGGCTGGTCTGCCAGACCTGGCGCAGGAACGGGGGCAGGTTGCGCATCGCATTGACGCGCTCGCGCAGGCTGGGGTTCTTCTGGCCGGGTGCACCGGCAGCGGGGGAGGCGGGCATGGACGGTATTGTGCGCGCCGTGGCCGTGGTTGATGCATGAATTCAGTGCATGCGCAGATTGCAGACGCGGACGCACCGGAGCCGGTAGTGCGGGCGGGGGCCGGGGGCCCAGCCCCCCCCCGCCCCCCCCAGCCGCACCGCGCCCCGCCGCCGGCCCCCCCAAAACACACAACAAC
>NZ_JBDJMB010000022.1:0-67644 GCF_039673645.1 Stenotrophomonas sp. TWI700
GCCTGACGATCTCGCCGGACCTGCTGGAGAAGCTGGACGCCGATCACGGCGAACTGCCGCGCAGGCTGGTGGCCGGTGCGGCGGAATCCGTCCAGGTGACGCCGATCGATGCCGCGCGGTTTGCGGCGGATCTGGCAGCCGACCCGATGGCCACGGAGAAGCTGGCGAGCGGCATCGATGCGTTCGCCAAGGATCTGGAGGCGTTGCGCCAGACGATCCGCGAGCGGCTGTAAGAAGGCCTCCGCTCTCCGGCTGCCTCCTGAACCAATGCAACCGCCTTGACGCGGCCTCCACCTGAATTCACCCGGGCTTGCCGCAGTCAGGCAGACACTCGGTCCATGTTCCATAAACAGGGATCGACCATGAAGACGAGCATCCGCGTGTTGTGCCTGGGCAGTTTGCTCGCGGTGTCGGCCGTTACCGGCGCACAGACTTACGGCCCCAAGGACGAAGGACGCCGCTTCAACGACGGCAGCAAGGTTGTCTGCCATAACGTCGAGGTCCAGCGTAATTCGAGGGATCCCAACCGCATCACCGGCACCGCAACCGGTGCAGTGGTGGGCGGCCTCTTGGGCAACCAGGTTGGCGGCGGCAACGGCAAGAAACTGGCCACGGTCGCCGGTGCGGTTGCAGGCGGCGCCGCCGGGCGCCAGATCCAGGGCAACCAGCAGTCCAAGAATGGCGACCGCGTGGTCGAGCGTCGCTGCGAGCGCCAGTACCGCTGATCCATCCCTGGCCTGATCGATCCCCCGTATGGGGGCGACGGGGGAAATGCACAATGAGATGGCGGCCTCCGGGCCGCCATTTCGTTTTGCCTTCTCTGCCACCCGGTTGAAGCATCCCTCGTACGTCTGCGCACGTTCGCGCGGACATCGAGGCGAGGGCGGATCAGCGCAGCGGCGGACTGCCGGCCAGCGTCCGTGCACCGGTGATGATCATCCGCAGCATCTGGGTCAGCTGTTCGATCAGCTCCGAATCCTTCTCCGGCGGCAGGTCGACCGCGGTCGCACCCATCGCGAACACAAGGCGGGTGATCGCCTTGGAGGCCAGGGCCGGCTCGTGCAGCCGTGCGCCATCGGCGGCGGCCAGGCGAATCAGATCGACCCGCAGTTCGTCTTCGAAATAATTCAGCTCGCGATCGACGGCGTGTTTGAACGCATCCGAGCCGGCCGTGCCCTCGCGCAGCAGCACGTGCAGCAGGCGGTCGTCGGCACGCAGCTGTTCCATGAAGGTCTCGACCGACAGCCGGATCACGCTGCGATCGGAGGAGGCCGCGCGCTGGCGGGCCTCGCCGATGATGGTGCGCAGCGAACGCCCGGCCAGGTCGATCAGCGCCACGGTCAGCTCGTCCATGTCGCGGAACTGGCGATAGAACGAGTTCGGGGCGATCCCGGCTTCACGCGCGACCTCGCGCAGGCTCAGCGTGGAGACGCTGCGGTGCGGCCCGATCAGGGCCAATGCCGCGGCCAGCAGATCCTCACGGGAGATCGAGGCTTTGCGCGCGGGATGGGCGTCGTCGGAGGCGGGCAGGGGCAGGTCTGGGGAGGTCATCGGGGGCAGGGCAGTCAAGTCCCTGAATCATAGCCCGTCCCGGCTATATACAACTGTATACACAGTCGTATGCTCGGCCGTATAGTGCGCAGCATGAGCACCGTCCCGCGCATCGCCGCCCGCCGTCACGCCGCCAGCCCCCGCCGCTGGGTCTCCGAGGAGCTGTTCGACTTCTGGGGCACCCGCCTGCATCCGCTGTGGACCCTGCGTCGCCCGTTGGCGCGGCTGGTATCGCGCACCGCCGAGAGCGCGGATGCCGTCACCCTGGTGCTCAAGCCCAACCGCCATTTCCGCGGCCTGCTGCCCGGCCAGCACATCACCCTGGGCGTGGAGGTCGACGGCCGTCGGCTGTCGCGCAGCTACAGCCCCACCGTGCTGGCGGATGGCCGACTGGCGATCACCGTCAAGGCGATCGCCGGGGGCGCTGTCAGCCAGCACCTGGCCCGGGCCGCGGTGGTCGGAGACGTGTTCGAACTCGGCCAGGCGTTCGGTGAGATGACCCTGCCCGCAGCGCACGGCGAGCGCCTGTTGCTGCTGGCAGCCGGCAGCGGCATCACCCCGATGCGCGCGCTGCTGCGCCAACTCGACGCCTCCGGCATGTCGGCCCAGGTGGACCTGGTGTACTGGGCGCGCCGCCGCGAGGAACTGTGTTTCGCCGAGGAGCTGGCAGCGATCGCCGCACGGCATCCCTCGTTCTCGCTGCATATCGCACTGACCCGCGATCCGGCCGCACCGGCCCCGCGCGTGGACGCGTTCGCGTTCGAGGCGCTGGGTGACCTGGGCAGTGCGCGCACCCTGGTGTGCGGCCCCGGCGGGTTTGTCGACGCCGCGCAGGCACGCCTGCAGGGCCGTGTCGCCTCGCTGCAGTCCGAAGCCTTCACCCCGCCGCTGCTGCCCGATGCGGAGACCGGCACGGTACGCGTCGAGCTGCGCCGCAGCGGCCGCACCCTGGAACTGCCGCGCGGCACCTCGCTGCTGCAGGCGCTGGAAGCCGAAGGGCTGCGCCCGGCCAGTGGCTGCCGTATGGGCATCTGCAATACCTGTGTCTGCGGCAAAGTGTCCGGCGTCACCCGCCACACCCTGACCGGCGAGCACGCGGCCGAACCGGCCACGCAAGTGAAGCTGTGCGTGAACAGCGCCAGCACCGACCTGATCCTGGAGCTGTGACCATGTCTTCCGTGCACAACCGCGCGCTGTCCCCGGCCGAACTGCAGGCTTTCGGCGATGAACTCGATGCACTGCGCGCGCGCCAGCTGGCCACGCTCGGTGCGCGCGACGCGCGCTACATCCGCCGCGTCGTTGCCGCCGTCCGCTGGACCGGGGTGGCCGGCCGTGCGCTGCTGTTCCTCGGTGCGTTCGTGCACAGCGTGCTGATCCCGGCGTGGATCGCCGGCGTGGTGATGCTGGCGCTGTCCAAGATCCTGGAGAACATGGAGCTGGCGCACAACGTCATCCACGGCCAGTACGACTGGATGGGCGATCCGCAGCTGCAGGGCAGCACCTACGAGTGGGACATCGTCGGCACCGCCGACGCCTGGCGCAAGACCCACAACTTCCGCCATCACACCTACACCAATGTGCGCGGGCTGGACGACGATATCGGCTATGGCCTGCTGCGCATCTTCCCCGAGCAGCGCTGGCGCCCGTTCTACCTGATGCAGCCGGTGGTCGCGGTGGTGTTCGCGCTGCTGTTCGAGTGGGGCATCGCCATACAGGACCTGCGCCTGGGCCGCGTGTTCGCCGGCAAGATGACGCTGCGCCAGCTGGGGACCCAGTTCCGCCCGGTCGGCCGCAAGATGGGCAAGCAGATGTTCAAGGACTACCTGCTGTTCCCGGCGCTGGCCGGCCCGTTCTTCCTGCCGGTGCTGCTGGGCAACGTGGCGGCCAACCTGATCCGCAACGTGTGGACCTACGTGATCATTTTCTGCGGTCATTTCACCGCCGACGCGGAGACCTTCCCGAAGGAATGCGTGCGCGATGAAAGCCGCGGCCACTGGTACCTGCGCCAGCTGCGCGGCTCGTCCAACCTGACCGGCGGCAAGCTGATGAACGTCCTGTCGGGCAACCTCAGCCACCAGATCGAACACCACTTCTACCCGGATATCCCGGCCAACCGCTACGCCGCGGTCGCGGTCGAGGTGAAGGAGATCTGTGCGCGTTACGGCCAGCACTACAACACCGGTTCGCTGCCGCGCCAGTTCGGCCAGGTGATGTGGCGGATCGTGCGCCATGCCTTCCCGAGCAGGCCGGGCCGCGCGCGTGCGCTGCCGGCGGTAGGCGAGGCGAACCGCCAGCCGGGCTGATCAGAGCGGGAGTTCGAGCTGTAGGCGCAGCAGCGGCGAGGCCCTGCGTTGCCGCCGCAGCTGCTCGGTGCCTTCGTCGCTGATCCGCGATTGCCCGGTGTGCAGCGACGGGTGCAGCGTGTTGTTGAGGCTCAGCCGTAGTTTGCTGCCTGCGCGCAGCGACCACAGCGAATACAGGTCCAGCTCGCGGGCGTAGGCGCTGGTCTCGAACTGTCCGGGACTGACCTGCACCGAACCGCCCCTCCGGTAGGTGTAACTGCCGCCGACCGTCCAGCCGGTGCGGATCAGATAGTCCGCGCCCAGCGTGCTGCTGAAGCGCACCTGCTCATCGAGGCGGTTGTCCGGACCGGGCACATCGTCCACGCGCGAATCGTTGGCCGTCGCATTGAAGCGAAGCGCTACATCCGGCGCACCGGCGATTACCTGCGGCAGGCGCAACGCGGTATCCACCTCCACGCCCCAGGTCATCGCGGTGCCGCCGTTCACCGGCGAGGCCACCCAGCGCCCGTCCTGCAGATGCGTTTCGGTGCGGATCACGTCCGTGATCCGTCGCACATAGCCCCCCACACTCAGCTGCGCGCTCTGCTTGCCGTAGGCCTCGTAGGACAGGTCCAGCCCGGTCGCCAGCTCCGGGCGCAGGGCAGGGTTGCCGCGTTCGTCGGGATTGAGCGGGCGGTTGTTGGTGGAGGTGTACGGACGGGGAATCAGCGATGCCAGCGTGGGCGAGCGATAGGTGCGGGTGAGCGCGACGCGCAGCTGATCGCTCCTGGTGCCGGGAATTTTCCAGAGCGACTGCAGCACAGGCGACAGTATCTGCTCGCGCCGATGGATGCCGCTGAATCCGCTGCCTTCACTACGCGTATCGATCTGCTCCCAACGCGCCCCGGCATAGACCGACCAGCGCTCGCTGAGGGTGACGTCGTCCTGGGCATAGAGCGCCAGCCGCCGGATGCGGGCGTCGAAGGCCAGGTCACTGAACCCCTCCGCTTCCCCGCCGACCGGCAGCAGGTGCTGCACCCGCGACTCGTCACGACGGTCTTCGCTGCCTTCCCAACCGAGCTGCAGCGCATGACGCCCGCGGGAGGGCAGCGTGTATTTTCCGGTGCTGTTGAGGTCGCGCACGCTCAGCCGCGCATTGGTGTGGTCGTCCAGGTTCTGTTGCCCCTCCGGTGACCGACCCTGCTCGCGGTAGGCATAGCGCTCGCGGTTGCCGCCGAGGCGCAGTCGGGTGGTGAATGTGCCGCCCTGTTCGAAGGCGCGCGTCCACGTCACGCTGCCGTTGGCCTGGGCGACATCGATGCGCGTGCGTTGTTGATACCGACTCGTCCGCAGTGGCGCGCCGAGTGTGCTGATCCAGTCGATGTCAGTGACGCGGTTGAACCGGCTGGCATCGACGAGGCCCTGCAACGCAAGCGTGTCACCGTTCTCCAGCGTGGCTTCCAGGCTGGGGGCCAGCGAGAGCACATCGCGGTTCCCGCCCGCGCGCAGGGTCGTGTCGCGCAGCACGGTCGGGGTTCCCTCCGGGTCCCACGCGCGTTCGGTGCCGCTTTCCTCGACGAGGAATTCGCGACGCGATGCGGTCGCCGTGATCGCGCTGCTGCGATGACCGGCGCGCCGGTTGCGCTGCCAGCTGGCCGAGGGCGTGTTGCGGCCATTGCTGCTGCCCCAGGCCACCGTCAGCTGGTCGGCATCCGTGCGTGCACCGGCGGCCAGCACGATGTTGATCGAACCGGCGATCGCTTCGCCACGCTGGTCGGCGGTCGGCGCGCGGATGATCTCCACCCGCTCGACCATCTCCGGCGTGAGCGAATCCAGATCGAAGCCGGTGGGCGCTTTCTGGCCATTGAGCAGGATCTGGGTGTAGCCCGCGCCCAACCCCCGCAGCGACAGCGCGCCGCTGCGACCGGGGGCGCCGGTGCCGACGGTGATGCCCGGCAGGCGTTTGAGCGCATCGACCAGGCCGAGGTCACCGTACTGGCGCAGCGCCGCGGCGCCGATCACGACCCGGGTGGCGGTGTCGTCGCGGCGGATGTCGTAGGCCTGCGCCTGCACCTGCACGGTGTCCAGCGCGGTGGTCGGCGGGGGCGCTGGCGCGGGGAGTGACTGCGCAGCGCTCGGGAACGCGGTGCATAGCGGGGCCAGGGCCAGGGCGATGCGGAACGAAGAAGTCATGGGCGATCCGTGCAGAAGGGCCAGGGACGCATTTCGCCGGGCAACGCACGCCCCTCCTGTGGCCAGGAAAACGAAATGCGGCGGTGGTTTCGGGGGAGCGGCTTAGCGGGTCATGGCAGGTGCGCCTGCGGATCGACGCGCTCACCGTTGCGCAGCATTTCCAGATGCAGGTGCGGGCCGGTCACGCGCCCGGTGCTGCCGACCCGTGCGATCTGCTCGCCGGCATGCACCTGCTGGCCGACCGCCACGTCCACACCCTGCAGGTGGGCGTACAGCGTCTGCCACCCCTGGCCGTGGTCGATCACCACCACCGTGCCGTACTGCGGGCCATCGGGGTAGGCGGTCGTTGCGGCCACGACGCGGCCGTCCGCCGGCGCCAGCACGGGCGTGCCCGGGCGCGCACCGAAATCGGTGCCGCGATGCGGGCGCTGACGGATGCTGCCGGTATCGCCGAAGCGACCCGTGATCTGCGGGGTGGCCAATGGCGCCTGGAACAGGATCTCAATGGGGGTGTTGCCCATCGGCGGCAGCGGCAATGCGGCGTGGGGGGGAGAGTTCAGCGCCGGGGCACTCGAGGCGACAGAGCCTTGCAGCGGTCGCGCGGTGCTGGCCTGCATCACCATCAGCGCGCAGCCGGTGATCAGTGCGCTGCCCAGCAGCACGGCACCGCGTGATCCCGACAGTGGCCTCGCAGCATCGCCATGCAGCATGTGGCGGATGCGGATTTCATGCCCGGCCAGATCGCGGTGGGTCAGCGCGGTAGAGGGCCTGTGGGCCGCTGCGGAAAGTCGCAGCGTATGTACGTAGGCTGCAGCGAACTCGCGCCCGCCGTCGGCATCACCGGCGAGTGCATGTGCATCACAGCGTAGCTCTGCCGCCAGCTGCACACGCGCACCGATCCGGGCCAGGAACGGGTTGCACCACAGCAGCGCATTGAACACCGCCATCAGCCCGGCGCGTTGGGGATCGCGGCGCATCAGGTGAGCCGCTTCATGGCCGAGGATCAGGCACAGGGCACGATCATCCAGCGCTTGCAGTGCCGAGGCCGGGAGCACGATCAAGGGCCGAGGCCAGCGCACCGCGAACGGGCTCACCGGCAACGCGCTCACCCGGCAGGCGATGCCCGCCGACCGCAGCCTAAGCGCGGAAGCCCGACTGCGCGGGCCTGGCCAGGCTTCCGGCGCGATCGGCGTCGTCGCGCGGCACAGCCGGCCTGTCGCCCGCGTGCCGAGCAGGACGCGCAGCAATGCGACACCAACGCCGATCAGGTAGAGCGCGGCCAGCAACGGGGCGGTGGCCGGACGCGACCAGCCGGACGCCATTACGCTCCGGTCCGTCGCACCGGAATCGCCCAGGTCCAGCGCGAGCGGCAAGGGCATGCTCAACGCCGTTGGCAATGAGACGAGCGGTGCGGGCGCCCACAGCGCCAGTACGGCCGACAGCAGCACCGGCATCACCGCCAGCAGCCACAGCCCCATCCAGTAGCCCTGCGCGGCGTGGGAGAGACCCAGCCGCCGGTGGAGACGTTGGCCGGCGGCCCACGCGAGCCAGCCACCGGCCACGGCGCCGGCCCCATGCACCACCCAGAACCCGAGCGTCGGCGGGGTCATGCCGGGTCATCCTGGGCAGGGGTGCGCAGCAGGGCATCGAGCTGCTGAAGTTCCTGCTCGCTGAGCAGGCGGCTGTCGGCGAAGGCCTGCGCCGGCAATGCGCCGTCGAGCTCCAGCACCCGGCGCGCGAAGTCGGTGCTGAGCGCGGCCAGCGTGGCGACCTTGCCCACCTTCGCGCGGTACATGTTCAAGCCGTGCTCGACGGTTTCCTCGACCAGACCTTTGTCGACCATGCGTTCCAAGGTCTTGCGGGTGGAGGAATAGGACCAGTCCAGCGCGGCTGCCGCACCGTTGTGCACTTCGCGCGCGCTGCAGGCGCCTTGGCGCCAGAGCGCTTTGAGCAGTTCCAGCTCGGCATTGGAGGGGGTGGGCAGCGCGGACATGACACTCCAGGCGTGGCGAGGTGTCGCAAGTGTGCGACAAATGTCGCAAACGATGCAACAGGTTGGTCATTGATGCGGATCAATGCCGTCACAGGTGGGGTGGGTACCATCCCTCCTGTGCAGCGCGGTGCCGGGAGGGGGCCGTGAGCGGTAAGGAAGCCGTGCTGCCGGCATCCGGATGACCCGGTGCCGCCCGTGGGTTCATCGCAAAAGGAGACGTGATATGGCTGTCGAGCAACACGGCGCACACCGGACATCGGTGATGGATAAAGAACCCGATGCCACCGGTGGCTACTGGTCCAATCGGCCCGCGAACACGCTGCCGCCGCCGGACATGATGGGCGCCTACATGCGCAATCGCCCGGTCGCACCGGCCGGCGTGGCGAATCGCAAGGCGTGGATCATCGGCACCGGTATTGCCGGACTGGCCGCGGCGTTCTATCTGATCCGCGATGGCGGCATGCCGGCGGCGAACATCACCCTGATCGACAGCCTGGACATCGAAGGCGGCTCGCTCGATGGCGCCGGTGACCCCGAGCAGGGCTACCTCGTGCGCGGCGGCCGCGAAATGAACTGGAACTACGACAATTTCTGGGACATGTTCCAGGACGTGCCGGCGCTGGAACTGCCTGCCGGCTACAGCGTGCTCGACGAGTACCGGGCGGTGAACGACAACGATCCGAACTACTCCAAGGCCCGGCTGATGCACCAGCAGGGAAAGATCCAGGATTTCTCCACGTTCGGGCTCAGCAGGCCGCAGCAGTGGGAGCTGGTCAAGCTGCTGCTGAAGCGCAAGGAAGACCTGGACGATGTGACCATCGAGGACTACTTCAGCGAGGGATTCCTGCAGAGCAACTTCTGGTTCTTCTGGCGCTCGATGTTCGCCTTCGAGAACTGGCAGAGCCTGCTGGAGATGAAGCTGTACATGCATCGCTTCCTGGATGCCATCGACGGATTGAACGACATGTCCGCGCTGGTGTTCCCGAAGTACAACCAGTACGAAAGCTTCGTCAAGCCGCTGGTGAAGATGCTGCGTGCGCAGGGGGTGCAGGTCACCTTCGGCACCCGCGTGTATGACCTGGACATGCGCGTGGACGGCGAAGCCCGTACCGTCACCGGGCTGCGCTGCCGGGTGGGTGGCAACGACACGCTGCTGCCGGTGGCCGACGGTGATCTGGTGTTCGCCCTGACCGGTTCGATGACCGAGGGCACCGCCTACGGCGACATGGACACGGTGCCGGTGCTGCAGCGTCCGCGCGAAACCCCGGGGCCGGACAGTGACTGGGCACTGTGGCGCAACCTCGCCGCACAGTCGCCGATCTTCGGCAGACCGGAGAAATTCCACGGTGACATCGACCGCTCGATGTGGGAGTCGGCCACGCTGACCTGCCGCCCCTCGCCACTGGTGGACAAGATCAAGGAACTCTCGGTCAACGACCCGTACTCGGGCAGGACCGTGACCGGCGGCGTGATCACCTTCACGGACTCCACCTGGGTGCTGAGCTTCACCGTCAACCGCCAGCCGCACTTCGTGGACCAGCCCAAGGACGTGCTGGTGGTGTGGGTGTATGCGCTGCTGATGGACCAGAACGGCAACCACGTGGCCAAGCCGATGCCAGCCTGTACCGGCCGCGAGATCCTGGCCGAGCTGAGCTACCACCTCGGCATCGTCGATCAGCTTGATGAGATCGTCGCCAACACCAAGGTGCGCACCGCACTGATGCCCTACATCACCGCGCAGTTCATGCCGCGTGCCGCCGGCGATCGCCCGCACGTGGTCCCGCAGGGCTGCACCAATCTGGGCCTGCTGGGGCAGTTCGTGGAGACCCGCAACGATGTGGTGTTCACCATGGAAAGTTCGGTACGCACCGCACGTGTGGCGGTATACACGCTGCTGGACCTGCCCAAGCAGGTGCCGGACCTGAGCCCGACCCAGTACGACATCCGCAACCTGATCAAGGCGGCGCGTGCGCTCAACAACAACGAACCCTTCCCGGGCGAGCGACTGTTGCGGCGGGTGCTCGACAAGACCTACTTTGCGCACATCCTGCCGCCGCTGCCGGACACCGAACGCAGCCGGACCGGCTTCATGGAAGAGGAGGTGTCCTGGCTGGTCGGCAAGGGCGGCAGCGCGTTGAAGGATCTCTCCACGCGGCTGGAAACGCTGCGCGAGAACCTGGCCAAGCGCGGGAAGTAGCCCGGCTCCGGTGCCGCGGTGATGGAGATCGCCGCGGCACCGCCGCCCCATGTGGATAGGGATCGGCGATACTGCAGGCTGATCGCCTGCTGTGATGCACGGACCCGCCCCACATGTCTTTTGACGCGACACCTCCAGCGGCCGAGCGCCAGGATGTCACCCGTTTGCTGCGCCGCTGGAGCGAACAGCAGGACATCGCCGCCCGCGATCAACTGCTGGCGCTGTTGTATGCGCAGCTGCGTGGCATGGCCGTGGCGCGGCTGGGCACTCCCCGGGATGGCGTGCTGCAGCCGACCGTGCTCGTGCACGAGGCCCTGATGCGGATGATCGGTGGGGAGATCGGCTACCGCGATCGCGTGCATTTCCTCTCGTTGGCGGCGCTGAAGATGCGCAGCGTGCTGGTGGATCACGCACGCGCGATGGCTGCTTCCAAGCGGGGTGGAGGTGCGATCAACCTGACCCTGTCGTATGCCGACCAGGAAGCCAGCCCCGATGACGATGCCTTCGAAGTGCTGGCCCTGAACCGCGCGCTGGAGCAACTGGCTGCCCTGGATGAGCGCGCCGCGCGCACCGTGGAATGGATGTACTTCGGTGGGATGAGCCGTGAAGAGATTGCCCTGGCGCTGGAGGTGTCGGTGCCCACGGTCGATCGCGATCTGCGGTTTGCCAAGGCGTGGTTGAACCGGCATCTGGCTGGGCCGGCCACGCGCGCATGACGGGCCCAGACCGCTGGCAGACGGTGCGCGGGCTGTTCGACGCGGTCTGCGATCTGCCCGAGGCGCGCTGGCGCCCGGCGCTGGTTGAGCTGTGCGACGACCCGGCCGCGATCGACGAAACGCTGCACCTGCTGCGCGCGCAGACCACCGACCTGGGCCGGGCCGGGCACGCGCTTGCCGCCGTGATGGTCGCGATGGATGATCCGGCCGCGTTGGTCGGGCAGCGGCTTGGCCCGTGGCGCCTGAGCCGGTTGCTGGCCGTCGGCGGAATGGGGGCGGTGTTCCTGGCCGAGCGCGCCGATGCGCTGTACCGGCGCGAGGTGGCGATCAAGCTGATCCGCCGCGCCTACGACCCGGTACTGGCCACGCGGCTGGCCAGTGAAAGCCAGATCCTGGCCGACCTGCAGCACCCGCATATCGCCCGGCTGTATGACGTGGGCGTGGCCGAGGGCGGCCAGCCCTACCTGGTCATGGAATACGTGCAGGGTGAACCGCTGGATGACGCCTGTCGCACGCTGGCGCTGGATCTGGCCGCACGCCTGCGCCTGTTCGTGCAGATCTGCGGCGCGGTACAGGCCGCACATTCCCAATCCGTGGTGCACTGCGACCTCAAGCCCGCCAACGTATTGGTACGACCCGACGGCCAGCCGGTCCTGCTGGATTTCGGCATTGCGCATCTGCTCGGTGACGCCAACGATGCCGCGCCATTCCTCACCCCTGCGTATGCCAGCCCCGAGCGCCTGGCAGGGCGCCCGGCAAGTGTGGTGGGCGATGTCTACAGTCTGGGCGTGATGCTGGAGGCACTGCTGCAGGCCACGCCGCCGCCGGCGCGCGGCGTACCCGCCGACCTGCTGGCGGTCGCGGCCAAGGCCGCTGCCGCGGACCCGGCCGAACGTTATGCCTCTGCCGACGCACTGGCCGAGGACGTTGAACGGTATCTGGCACACCGCCCGGTGCGCGCGCGTCGGCCCAGCCGCTGGCATCGTGCGCGACTGCTGCTGCGGCGGCAATGGCGCGCGAGCGTGATCGTCGCGCTGGTGGCGGTGATGGTGCTGGCCTTCGTGCTGCGCTTGAGCGAGGCGCGTCGGCAGGCCGAGCAGAATGCGGTGGCTGCCGCCGGCATCGCCGATGTGCTGGTGGCCGCCTTCGATGCGGCCGATCCCGGCCTGCGCCACGGTACGCCGATGACCGCGCGTGAGGTGCTGGATCTGGGCGCACGCCGGCTCGAGCAGGACCGCACCGTGTCGCCTGCGCTGCGCGCACGGATGCAGGCTGCATTGGGGCGCGCCTACCAGAACCTTGGCCAACCGCAGGATGCCGAGGCTCTGCTCAGGGACAGCGTGGAGGGGCTGGTGCGCACGCGTGCCGCGCCGCATGAGATCGCCGACGCCCGCGCCAGTCTGGCGGTGCAGTTGCTCAGCGCCGGGCGTGAGAAGGAGGCGCTGGGCAGTGCAGAGGGCGCGTTGGGCCTGCTTGAGCAGGACGATGCCCCGGCAGTGCGGGTGAAAGCCCTGAACGCCCGGGGCCTGGCCCAGGCGCAGCTGGAGCAGCTGGCTGCGGCGGAACACTCCTTCCGCTCCGCGCTGGCGTTGAGCCGGCGTGGAAACGGTGCGCCGGTGCAGCGCGGCGGCCTGGCGGCGATGGCCAACCTCGGCGATCTGTACCGGAGCCAGGGTGAGCTGGACAAGGCCGACGCGATCCTGCGCGAGGGTTTGGCCGAGGCATCGCGCGAGCCTGGTGTGCAGGGGGCAGAGTACCAGCGGGTCCTGCGGTCGCTGTCCTCGACGCTGCTCAACCAGGGCCGTATCGATGAAGCGCTGGCGCTGGCCGAGCGCGGTTTCGCGCTGACCCGGCAGATGTTCGGCGCGGGCAGCAGCTACACGGCCTCGGCCGAAGCCGCGCTGGCCGGACAGTATCTCGATCTTGGCCGCTACCAGGCGGCCGATCAGCACTTCCGCAACAGCCTGCAGACCAGCGCCGCGGTGGATGGCGTGGACAGCCGCGCCTACGCGGTCAAACAGTATGCGCATGGCCTGATGGAGGAAGCCCGCGGCGACTACGTGCAGGCCGAGCAGAACTACCGCGCTGCGCTGGCGCGCTATCGGGCGCTGGGCGGGCCCGTGCACCCCGACACCCACGACGTGGACATGGTGCTGGCCCGGTTGCTGCTGCGTACCGACCGCACGGCCGAGGCGCAGGCACCGCTGCAGCAGGTGGCCGCCCTGTGGCGGCGCGAACTCCCGCCCGAGTCGCCGCAGCTGCTGGTGCTGCGCCTGGTCGAGATTGAATGGCTGACCCGCGCCGGACAGCATGCCGAGGCCGCCCGGGCCCTGGCCGCGTTCGGCCAGGCCCATCCGAACCTGCCCCCGTGGCTGGGGCTGCGCCTGCAGATGCAGCAGGCACTGCTTGCCCAGCGCCGTGATGATCCCGCGGCAGTGCCGCTGTCAGCCCAGCTGGTGGATACATTCGCTGGTTTGTACGGAGCTGATTCCACGGCCACCGCCAAGTGGCGTATCCCGCTGGCGGAGGCATTGTTCGCCAACGGCGATGGCGCTGGCGCCCGCGCCCAGATCGCCCGGGCCCGGCCGCACCTGGAGGAACTGGCGCCGACGTCGGAATTCTTGAGTCGTATAAAGGGGTTGGAGCAGCGCATGGCGGATCACGACGCGGGTCTGTCCGGCGGGCGATAGTTTTGTGATGGTTTTCACGGTTTATCGATCAGGAGGCCGATTCCGGGCCTCGTTGATCGAAGGGAAGCCATGTCACACCATCTCCATCCGGACGCCACCCGCGCTGCAGCGAATCCGCCAGCAGCCTCTGCCGATGCCCTGGACCCGACGGACGCCGAGCTGGACACCACGCAGGCACGCGGCCCGTTCCGTGCCTTCCGGAAGGCCTACCGCAAAGCACGCGACTGGCATTGCTCCCGCGGGCGCGCCGTGGTCGTCGCAGTGCGCTTCGCGTTGACCGGCGACAGCGGCCGCTTCCGCAGTCACGGCGGCTGGATGGTCTCGCGCATTTACAGGCCACGGTGAGCTGCGCGGGCTGACCGGCGAGAACGGCCGGTCAGTCGCTCTCGCCGAGCCGGCCTTCGGCCAGCGGCACCCGCGAGCCGTCCAGCAGCCCGCGGCTGAGCGTGCCGTTCTCGATGAACAGCAGCTCGCCGTTCTCGCCGTTCTTGATGCTGCTGTCGATGGCGATGATGCGGTCGCCGTGGAAGCTGCTGACATGCGGCATCGAGGTGTGGCCGACCACGATGCGGGCGAGGTCCAGTTGTTCGAGCAGCGTCTCCACCTGGGCGGTGTCCATGCGGCCATCGAAGTAGCCGCGGTACCAGATCGGGCTGGTCTTGCCGTCGAACAGGCGGGCGGTGTCCGGCGCGGCCTTGACCTGGTCCTTGGGCAGGCCGACCGCCGCTTGATAACCGGCATTGGTCGCGTCCATCCCGCGGACCAGGTCCAGGTTCTCCGGTGCGATGCCGCCGTGCAGGAACAGGGTATCGCCGATGCGCAGCAGCACCGGGCGGGTGCGCAGCCACTGGCCGATCGTCGAATCGGGGCCATACAGCGCCGGATAGGAGCGGCCGAGCAGCTGCGCGGTTTTGAGGTACTTCGGGTTGACGTAGCGCAGGTCGTTGTAGAGCACCATCGTCTCGTGGTTGCCGAGCACGAAGTGCACCGCACCACCGGCGGCCGCGGCCTGCTGCTGCAGGCTGTACAGCAGCCAGAAGGCCTCGGTGACCTGCGGGCCGCGGTCGAACACATCGCCGGCCACCACCAGCGTGGCGTCGCCCAGCGCCCAGTGGTCCTCGTTGTCGATCACGTGGTGGGCGCGCAGCAGCTTCACCAGCAGGCCGTACTGACCGTGGATGTCCGACAGCGCGACGATCCGCGGCGTGGCCGGGAACCGGGCGATTTCCGCCATGCGCGGCGGCAGCACCCTCAGCGGGTGCGGATAGCCGCACGCGGGCGCGATCACCGTGGCCTCGCCGCGCGCCGGCAGTGTGCGGCGGATCACCTGGTCCTTGCATACCCAGGCCGCCTCCAGCCCCGTGGCGGTGCGGAACACATAGGGGCCGTCGGCATCGACGTGCTCGGCCGGTGCGGCTACCTCGCGCGCGGCGCCCGGCAGCGGTGCCATCAGCAGCGCCGACTGGAGCAGCAGCACGGCAGGGCGGGTCAGGGCGCGGCGGATCGACATCGGGGTGTTCCTGTGGCGGACGGCAATGCGGCGATGCTACGCCGCACAGAGCGCGCCGGGCATGCGCCATTGGTCAGCCCGGTATGCCGCAACAGGCGCCTCACCCGCGCTGCAGGGCCTGTCGTCCGGGTGCATCGGGCAGGTCGTCGCTGGCCAGCACCACCCGGTCGCGACCGCGTTTCTTGGCCTGGTACATCGCCGCATCGGCACGCGCCATCAGCCGCTCGTAGTCGGGATGGCCATCATGCGCGGCGACGCCGATGCTGGTGGTCAGCGACAGCGTCGCGCCCGTGGCCAGTTGCACCGGGCTCTGCGCGATGTGCTTGCGCAGATTCTCGGCGATTACTTCGGCCTGCACGTCGGTGGCGGCCACCAGCACCACCACGAACTCCTCGCCGCCATAGCGGAACAGATAATCGCTGCCGCGGGTGAGCTGGCCCAGCAGGGCGGCCACGTGCTGCAGGGCGCGGTCACCGCCGTCGTGGCCGTGCGCATCGTTGATCGCCTTGAAGTGATCCAGATCGAGCAACAGCACCGAGAACGGGGTCTGCGTGGAATTGGCCAGTTCGATTTCACGGCGCAGCACGGTCGGCAGGAAGCGGCGGTTGAGCAGGTTGGTCAACGCATCGCTGCCGGCATCGAGTTCGCCGATCCGCTCGAACAGCATGCCCATCAACGTACGGATCTGCGCCAGCCGCTCGCGGATGCCCTGCAACGCGCCGAAGCGCGCTGCGAAATCGGCATGCGCCAGGGCTTCCTGCAGCTGCGTATCGACCGCGGCCACCAACGCACCGACCTGGCCGGTCTCGCTGCTTTCGCCGAAACTGGGAATGCCCTTGTGGGTGAACCACAGGCCGAACTCGGACTGCGCCAGTCCGGTGAGCTCTGCCTCGGCATTCTGGCTGGCCATCGCGTAGAGCAGGGCGTTTTCCCAGTCGAGCAGCAGGGCACGCTGCCGTTCGCGCTCGGTGCTGACGTTCTGCACCAGCGAGAACAGGCGATACGCCGCATCGGTACGCGAGGAGCGCTCACGTGCGTGGGTATAGGCGAGCGTCATGCCCTCCAGCGCGATATCCATCGACGCGCTGAGACAGTGGATCGCCGCGAACGCGGTGGCGCTTTCGTCGGCCTGCGCGATGATGCGATCGAACAGGCGGTGCTTGAGCACGCGCGCGCCGCGGGCGACCAGATCCACCGGAATGCCGACACGGGCGTGCACGTCACCGATCACGCGCTGCGCGGCGACCAGCGCATTGATGCTGTCCGGCGTGGCGGTGAGGATCTGCTGCAGCCAGCGCTGCATCGCCGGCTTCAGGCGCAGCCGCACCTGGTCGTGCGAGAGGAAGCGGCCCGCGCGCGGGTCTTCAAGCAGCACATCGTAGAAGTGGTGGGCCAGCTCGGGCGGGCTTTCCGCCGACAGGCTCGCCAACAGTGTCGCCGCGGCGGCCGGCGCCTGCGCCAGCGTCTGGCTCCAGGCCAGCGCGAGCGGCTGGCTGGCATCATCAAGATTTGGAACGTTATGCACGATTGTCTTCCCGCCACACAGGCCGTCGAGAGGTAGCGGCCGGGCGCTGTTGTTATTGAGGTGCAAACTGAACGCTGCAGTAAGTGTAATAGTCTCCGCGCGAGGCGCTGCTTAACCTGCCGGCATTGTCCAGGAGAGCTTTCATGGGTCACGACCACGACCATCTGCCCAGCGAGATCCGCCACGAAAAACCGTTGTGGTGGGCGCTGGGGCTGACCACCACGTTCCTGCTGGTGGAGGTGGCCGGCGCGTTCTGGACCAACAGCCTGGCGCTGCTGTCCGATGCCGCGCACATGGCCACCGATACGCTCGCGCTGATGATCGCGCTGGTCGCGGTCCGGCTGAGCCGGCGCCCACCCGATGCCAAGCGCACCTACGGTTACGCACGGCTGGAAGCGCTCGGTGCGATGATCAACGGCGGCATGTTGTTCGTGGTGGCCGGCTACATTCTCTGGGAAGCCGTGCAGCGCTTCCGCGCCCCGCAGGAGATCGCGTCCACCGTCATGCTGGTGATCGCGGTGTTCGGGCTGGTCATCAACCTGATCTCGATGCGCCTGCTGCGCGCGGGCAGCGGCGAGAGCCTCAACGTCAAGGGCGCGTATCTGGAAGTCTGGGCGGACATGCTCGGCTCGGTCGCGGTGATCCTCGGCGCGCTGCTGATCCGCTGGACGGGCTGGAAGCCGATCGATCCGATCCTGGCCGTGCTGATCGGGCTGTGGGTGCTGCCGCGCACCTGGGTGCTGATGCGTGAAGCAATCAACGTGATGCTGGAAGGCGTGCCCAAGGGCATGGATGTCGCCGCGGTGCGGCGCACGCTGTGCGCGCACGATGGCGTGGTGGATGTGCACGACCTGCACGTGTGGGCGCTGGCCTCCAGCACGCCGGCACTGACCGCGCACGTGGTGATGGGCACCGGCGTGGATGCGGACCGCCTGCGCCGCGAGCTGGGTGCCGATCTTCACGATCAGTACGGCATCGATCACGTGACCCTGCAGGTCGAGGCCGACCACTGTGGGGATCCCTGCAGCGTCGGCAGCCGGCGCGACCGGCATGCCGATGACCATGCCGGGCATGATCACGCCGCCCATGACCATGCCGGCCACGCGCACGGCAGCCACGACAGCCGCCGCGCTGCACCGGACGCGCAGGGCCACCACGGGCATCCGCATCCCTGAGGGCTGTCTTCTTGGCCGTACGGCGGACGGGCAGGGCAGGGTTGCCGCTACAATGCGGGCCTGCCTTGCCATCTGTCGGAGATACTGCAGTGACCCGGAAACTCGTACTGTTGCGCCACGGCCAGAGCCAGTGGAACCTGGACAACCGCTTCACCGGCTGGGTGGACGTGGAACTGACCGAACAGGGCCGCCGCGAGGCTGCCGCCGCCGGCCGCCTGATGCGTGAAGAAGGGCTGCAGTTCGATGTCGCCCACACCTCGGTGCTCAAGCGCGCCATCCACACCCTGCAGGGTGCCCTGGCCGAGCTGGACCAGGATTGGCTGCCGGTCAGCAAGAGCTGGCGCTTGAACGAGCGCCATTACGGCGGGCTGCAGGGCCTGGACAAGGCCGAGACCGCCGCCAAGCACGGCGAGGACCAGGTCAAGATCTGGCGCCGCTCCTACGACATCCCGCCGCCGGCGATGGACATCGAGGATCCGGGCCACCCGATCCACGACCGTCGCTATGCCGGGCTGGACCGCAATGCGCTGCCGGGCACCGAATCGCTGGCCACCACGCTGGACCGCGTGCTGCCCTACTGGTTCGATGCGATCGCCCCGCAGCTGAAGGATGGCAAGACCGTACTGGTCACCGCCCACGGCAATTCGCTGCGCGCGCTGTACAAGTATCTCAACAACGTTTCGCAGGAAGCGATCCTGGAGCTCAACATCCCGACCGGCATCCCGCTGCTGTTCGAACTCAACGACGACCTGACGGTGCAGTCGTTCCGCTACCTGGGCGACCCGGAGGCGGCACGCAAGGCGGCTGAGGCTGTGGCGAACCAGGGTAAAGCGAGGTAACAACGAAAGGCCGGCGAAAGCCGGCCTTTTGTTTTGTTCGCCATTGAAATCGGGCGCTCCACCACAGCTTGGCTCCCTGCGCTCCGGTGGGGCTTCACGGTTCTCGTGGCATCAGCGCAACAACAAATTCTGTGCCAATGGGGAGAGCATCCCGATAATCAGCTTTGATTGCGGAGACGTTTTTGCTGGTGTTGTGCCACGGGTCCATCCAGCCGTGGGGCGTCATCAGCAAATAGTGATCATCCTGGTAGGGCGCTTTGCCTCGGATGCAGACGATCGATCCTACTGGGAACTGCGCGGGTCTGCGCCAATCTGCGATGTACCACAGATCGTGGTCTGAGAGGGACCAGATGATTTCATGGATATCTAGTCCAAGCGGATTTTGGTCCAGTTTCCCGTTCTTATGGTGCTCAAGCCGTTTGAGGGCTGCGTCGTACTCAATTCCAAGAAGAGACGCCACGCAAGCGACGCCGCATCCCCACTCATTCTCTTGTTCTACAAGCCTGTATTTATTCATTGCAACTCACATTTTTCAGGATTTCTCACCATAGAGCTCCCGCTGCTCTGCCGGCAAGGCTTCTCGTCGCTCCCGGTATGTGACCTTTGGCCGGTCCGCCCCGGCCCCTCCCGCGCTACGCTGCCCGATTGCCCGTGATCCGGGTGATGCATCCATCTGTAGCCGGAGAGTCGAATGAAGTTTTCCAAGCTGGTCCCGCTGGGCCTGACCGTCGCCATCGCCGTGTCGCTTGCCTCCTGCGGCAAGACCGATACCGCGCCTGCCGCCACCGCCGATGCGGCCAAGCCGGCGTTTGATCAGTCGCAGATCAAGACCGCGCTGATCTCGCTCAACACTGCCGATCTGGATACCGCCATCGCCGCCTGTACCGACCTCAACGGGTTCGTGAACAGCAAGTGGCTCACCGCCAACCCGGTGCCGAACGACCAGACCACCTGGGGCAGCTTCGAAATCCTGCGCGAGCGCTCGCTGGAAGTGCAGCACGCGCTGGTCCAGCAGGCTGCCGCCACCCAGGCCAAGGCCGGTTCGGTGGAAGCCAAGATCGGCGACATCTGGAAGACCGGTTCGGACGAAGCCAAGATCGAGGCCGCTGGCATCACCCCGCTGCAGCCGCAGCTGGACAAGATCGCCGCGCTGAACGACACCGCCGCCATCACCCAGTACCTGCGCGACAGCCAGGCACAGGGCCAGGGCGTGCTGTTCTCGCTGTTCGCCAATGCGGATTACAAGGACTCGGCCAACGTCATCGCGTATGTCGGCCAGGGCGGCCTGGGCCTGCCGGAGAAGGGCTATTACTTCGACGACGCGCAGGCCAAGATCCGCGATGCGTACGTTGCCTACATCGCGCAGGTGCTGACCCTGTCCGGCGTCGATGCCGGGCAGGCCAAGACCCAGGCCAAGGCCGTGATGGACTTCGAAACGCGTCTGGCCAAGGCCTCGATGTCGCGCATCGAGATGCGTGACCCGGCCAAGCGTTACAACCCGGTCAGCGCTGCCGACGCGGACAAGCTGACCCCGAACTTCAGCTGGACCGCGCTGTTCGACACCCTGAAGGTGCCGGCCGCGCAGAAGTTCTCGATGGCCCAGCCGGGCTTCTTCGGTGAAGTGGACAAGATGCTGGCCGATGTCCCGGCTGCTACCTGGCAGGCCTACCTGCGTTTCCACACGATCGATGACGCCTCGCCGTACCTGAGCAGCGCCTTCGAGAAGGCCAACTTCGATTTCTACAGCACCACCCTGCGTGGGCAGAAGGAAATGCAGCCGCGCTGGAAGCGCGTGCTGGAGTCGGTCAATGGTGCCATCGGCGAAGGCCTGGGCCAGATGTATGTCGACGCCGTGTTCCCGGCCGAGTCCAAGGTGCAGATGCAGCACCTGGTGGAGAACCTCTCGGTGGCGCTGAAGGCGCGCCTGGAGAAGCTGGAGTGGATGAGCGAAGACACCCGCAAGAAGGCGCTCGAGAAGTGGGCCAGCTTCACCCCGAAGATCGGCTATCCGGACAAGTGGCGCGACTGGTCGGGCCTGGAAACCAACGGCGACAGCTACCTGGGCAACATGCAGGCGGCGCGCACGTTCAACTACCGCTACATGCTCAACAAGATCGGCAAGCCGGTCGACAAGACCGAGTGGGGCATGACCCCGCAGACCGTCAACGCCTACTACAACGCCACCAAGAACGAGATCGTGTTCCCGGCAGCGATCCTGCAGGCGCCGTTCTTCGACGCCAAGGCCGATCCGGCGCTGAACTACGGCGGCATCGGTGCGGTCATCGGCCACGAGATGATGCATGGCTACGACGACTCGGGCAGCCAGTTCGCCGCCAACGGCAACTTCGACAACTGGTGGACCGACAGCGACCGTGCTGCCTTCACCCAGCGTACCGACCAGTTGGTCGCGCAGTTCGACGGCTATGAATCGCTGCCGGGGGTGAACGTGAAGGGCAAGCTGACCCTGGGCGAGAACATCGGCGACCTGGGTGGCCTGACCGTGGCGTATGACGCGCTGCAGATGGCGCTGAAGGAAGACCCGAAGGCCAACGTCGAGGTCGACGGCTATTCGCAGGACCAGCGCTTCTTCATGAACTGGGCCACCGTGTGGCGCCGCAACTTCAATGAAGGCGAGCTGCGCGTGCGTCTGAACACCGATCCGCACGCCCCGGCCAACTTCCGTGCCAACGGCGCGCCGTCGAACATGCCGGCGTACGCGCAGGCGTTCGAGTGCAAGGCGGGCGACGCGATGGTGCGGGCCGACGACAAGCGCGTCGTGATCTGGTGATCGCACGCGGTTGAGTGAAACGAAAAACCCGGCATTCGCCGGGTTTTTTGTGGGCCATGCAGGGTGTGGCGCTAGACAGCAGTGGAGATCATGCGGGTGAACGTGGCGAACACGTCCGGATCGATCAGGCCG
Source organism: Stenotrophomonas sp. TWI700 (assembly GCF_039673645.1). NCBI lineage: Bacteria > Pseudomonadati > Pseudomonadota > Gammaproteobacteria > Lysobacterales > Lysobacteraceae > Stenotrophomonas > Stenotrophomonas sp. TWI700. The sequence continues at coordinate 21,592 of NZ_JBDJMB010000022.1, forward strand.
CCCTGCTGCTCGGCGAGGATGGCCATGGCCTTGGCGTGGGGTATCGGGCCACGGTAGGGGCGGTTGCTCGTCATCGCGTCGTAACCGTCGACGATGGTGAGTACACGGGCGGCCAGCGGGATCTCGCTGCCTTTCAGGCCGTCCGGATACCCGCCGCCATCGAAGGCTTCGTGGTGTGCCCGGATCAGGCGGCCCACCGCGGCCGCGTCGCTGCGCCCGGTCGCGGCGAAAATGCGTTCGCCACGCTCGGGATGGGTGCGCATGATCGCGCGCTGCTCGTCATCCAGGCGGGCCGGGTGCAGCAGCACGTCGTCGGGGATACCGATCTTGCCGATGTCGTGGAAGCGCGCGGCGAGCGCCAGATGCGCGCGCTCCGCCTCATCCAGATCGCACAGGCGGCCGAGCTGTTCGCCCAGCAGGCCGACGCGGTCGCAGTGGAAACGGGTGTATTGGTCGCGCATCTGCAGTGACATCGACAGGGCATCGATGGAACACGCCTGCGGATGGGCCTCGTCGAACCGGGGGGAGTCGAACATGGGGGCGTCCGGTGGTGGGCGGCCGGAAGACCGCCATCCTGGCAGGACGGCATGCCGCCCGTGCCGGTGGAAAGATACCGCCTGGCGACCGGCGCCAGGCGTGAAATCAGCGCGGGGACAGGGTCAGCAGCAACGCCTTGGCGGCACTGAAGCGGTCTTCGGGCAGCGGCAGGGGATGCTTGATGCGCAGCTTGTCCGGCCCATCCATCGTATACAGCTTGGGCTGCTTCTGGATCAGCTGGATCACCGCCATCGGGTCGATTTCCGGCTTGGGGTTGAACACGATGCGGCCGCCGTTCTCGCCCAGTGCCAGCTTGCGGATGCCCAGCACGTTGGCCTGCAGTTTGAGCTCGGCAATCGCAAACAAGTGCTTGGCCGGGTCCGGCAGCAGGCCGAAACGGTCGATCATCTCCACCTGCAGTTCGCGCAGCTCGCCGGTATCACGCGCGCTGCTGATGCGCTTGTACAGGGTCAGGCGGGTATGCACGTCGGGCAGGTAGGCGTCGGGGATCAGCGCCGGAACATGCAGCTCGACCTCGGCGCCGCGCGCCTCTTCACCCGCATCCAGGTCGGGCAGCTTGCCGAGCCGGATGCTGCGCACCGCACGTTCCAGCAGTTCGGTGTACAGGCTGAAGCCGACCTCGGCCATCTGGCCGCTCTGGTCCTCGCCGAGCAGCTCGCCGGCACCGCGGATTTCCAGATCGTGGGTGGCCAGGGTGAAGCCGGCGCCGAGCTCGTCCATCGAGGCGATCGCCTCCAGGCGCTTCTCGGCATCGGGCGTCATCGCGCGCTTGTCCGGCACCACCAGGTAGGCGTATGCACGGTGATGCGAGCGACCGACGCGGCCGCGCAGCTGGTGCAGCTGGGCCAGGCCGAAGCGGTCGGCGCGGTTGATGATGATGGTGTTGGCGTTGGGGATGTCGATGCCCGATTCGATGATCGTGGTCGACAGCAGTACGTTGAAACGCTGCTTCTGGAAGTCCAGCATCACCCGCTCCAGCTCGCGCTCGGGCATCTGCCCATGCGCGATGCCGATGCGCGCTTCGGGCACCAGCTCGGACAGCTCGCGCTGCATGCGGCCGATGCTCTCCACGTCGTTGTGCAGGAAATACAGCTGGCCACCACGGGCCAGCTCGCGCTGGAACGCTTCGCGCAGCAGTGCGTTGTCCCAGGCGGTGATGAACGTCTTGACCGCCAGCCGGTTCGGCGGCGGCGTGGCGATGATCGACAGATCACGCAGCCCGGCCATGGCCATGTTGAGCGTGCGCGGAATCGGCGTGGCGGTCAGCGTCAGCAGATGCACGTTGGCGCGCATCGCCTTCAGCGCTTCCTTCTGGCGCACACCGAAGCGCTGCTCCTCATCGACCACGACCAGACCGAGGTCCTTGAACTTCACGTCCGGCTGCAGCAGGCGATGGGTGCCGATGATGACGTCGATGGTGCCGGCGGCGACCTTCTCCAGTTCGGCCTTGATCTCCTTGGTGGATTTGAAGCGCGACAGCACCTCCACCCTGAGCGGCCAATCGGCGAAGCGATCGCGGAAATTGCGGTAATGCTGTTCGGCCAGCAGGGTGGTCGGCACCAGCACGGCGACCTGCTTGCCGGCGCTGGCGGCGGCGAACGCGGCGCGCACGGCGACCTCGGTCTTGCCGAAGCCGACGTCGCCGCAGACCACGCGGTCCATCGGCTGGCTGCTGGCCAGATCGCGCAGCGTCGCGTCGATCGCGGCGAGCTGATCCGGCGTTTCCTCGAACGGGAAGCCGGCCGCGAACGGTTCGTACATCGCACGGTCCACGTGCAGCGCCAGGCCGGCACGGGCACGCCGACGCGCCTGGATTTCCAGCAGTTCGGCGGCGACATCGCGTACTTTTTCGGCTGCTTTGCGCTTGGCCTTGGTCCACTGCTCGCCACCGAGCGAATGCAGCGGCGCGGTTTCCGGCGAAGCGCCGGAGTAACGGCTGATCAGGTGCAGCTGGGCGACCGGCACATACAGGCGGTCGCCCTTGGCGTATTCGATTTCCAGGAACTCGCCGGGCATGCCGCCGGCATCCAGCACGATCAGGCCGCGGTAGCGGCCGACACCGTGGTCTTCATGCACGATCGGCGAGCCTTCGCTGAGCTCGCCGAGGTCGCGGATGATCGCTTCGGGCTCGCGCCCGGCGCGGCGGCTGCGGCGCTGCTGGCCGGCCCGTTCGGGGAACAGCTGGCGCTCGGTCAGCACCGCGATCGGCGGATTTTCCAGCGCGAAACCATCTTCCAGCGGCGCCACGGTGATGCCGAAGCGCACGCTGTCGTCGGCCAGGAAGCCGGGCAGATCGGCAACCACCGGCGGCTTCAGCTCGGCGGCGAGCAGCACTTCCAGCAGGGCTTCGCGGCGGCCGGCGGAATCGGCGGCGATCAGTACCCGGCCCGGGTAGTGGCCGATGAAGGATTTCAGTGCCTCGGCGGCCGGGGCATCGCGCGCGGCCACCGGCAGCGGGGGCAGCGGCTGGTCGCCCAGCGGCTGTGCATCACCGATGCGATCGTGATCCGGCGGCCAGACTTCCACGCGGGCGAGGCCGTTGAGCGTGGCGCGCAGCTGTTCGGGGCTGGCATACAGCTCTTCCGGCGCCAGCAGCGGGCGTTCGACATCATGACGGCGCTGCTCGTAGCGGTTCTGGGTCTGCGCCCAGAAGGCGGCCGCAGCATCGAACACGTTCGGCGCCAGCACCGGCAACACGTTGGGCTGCAGGTAATCGAGCAGGGTCGCGGTCTTGTCGAAGAACAACGGCAGGTAGTACTCGATGCCGGCCGGCGCGATACCGGCCTTGAGATCCTGGTACAGCGCGCTGCGCCGGGTATCCACGTCGAAGCGTTCGCGCAGCGTGTTGAGCACGCGCGAGACGCTGAGATCATCCAGCGGCACTTCACGGCCGGGCAGCATGTGCACGGCCTCGACCTTGTCCAGCGAGCGCTGCGATTCCGGATCGAAGGCGCGGATCGAATCGATGTCTTCGTCGAGCAGTTCCACCCGCAGCGGCGCGTCGGCGCCCATCGGGTAGACATCGAGCAGGCCGCCACGCACGGCGAAATCACCCGGGTCCATCACCTGCGGCACGTTGCGGTAACCGGCCGATTCCAGGCGGCGTTTTTCCGCATCCAGATCCAGGCGCTGGCCGACGGTCAGGTCGAAGCTGCCACCGATGACGTACTTGAGCGGGGCCAGCTGCTGCAGCAGCGTCTGCACCGGCACCACCACGATGCCGCGCTTGAGCGCAGGCAGGGCGTGCAGCGCGGCCAGGCGCTGGGAAATGATGTCCGGGTGCGGGCTGAAGGCGTCGTAAGGCAGGGTTTCCCAGTCCGGGAACGCCACGATCGGCACGTCGCCGGCGGTGCCCAGCAGGGTGTGCAGGTCCGCTTCGATCTGGTTCGCGCCGTGGTTGTCGCGGGCGACCACCAGCAACGGCCCGTCGTGCGACTGCGCCGCGCGGGCGATGTACCACGCCAGCGCTGTCGCCGAAGCGGGAGCGCGCCACCAGGCGCGGAGCTGTCCAGGACGTGGCAGCGGCGGTACGGGATAGGAGGTGCGTGACATGAACCGTCGATTTTAGCAGACCGCAGCGTGGCGGCCGCGTCATCCGGTGGCGGGCAAACGCACGGCCCGTGCCATGTTGCCGGTTGTGCCGGCCGCTGGCAGTCAACGGTAGTGCCGGCCGCTGGAAGTCAACGGTAGTGCCGGCCGCTGGCCGGCTCCAGGCGATGCGTGATGTTCAGGGGAGCCGGCCAGCGGCCGGCACTACCGGGGCAAGGCCAGCCGGCCAGCGGCCGGCATTACCCATCAGGGCGCGGACATCCGCCCTGTTTCAGCTGTCGAGTTCGAGCACCATGCGCACCAGGCCCGGGGTACCGTTCGGGTGCGGGATCGGCTGGAAGCCCAGCGAGGCGGCCAGCTGCTTCATCGGCTCGTTCTCTTCAGCGACATCGCCGTACAGGCGATCCAGGTACTTGCCGCGCGCCCACTTCACCAGCTTGCGCATCAGCTGCCGGCCCAGGCCCTGGCCGACCAGGAAGCGGCTGACCAGGATCGCGTACTCGGCTTCGCGGGTGCCGGGGATGATGGAGGCGCGCGCCACCGCGCCCACCACGGCTTCACCGGCGGGCAGGGATTCGGCCGCGACCAGGGTGATTTCGCTCTTGGGATTGGGGTGGGTCAGGCGCTGCGTCGTTTCCGGCGACAGCTCGGTCACCGACTGCAGGAAACGGTCGCGGATCTCTTCGGGGCCGAACAGACTGAAGGCAGCATGCAGCGGCGGGCCGTCTTCCGGCCGGATCGGGCGGATCAGCAGCTCGTGGCCACTGGGTGCCTTGAAAATCTCGTGCCAGGGCGGCATGCGGTTACGGGTAGCCATACCGGTGATTCCTTGGTGGTCTCAGGATTCTCGCATCCCGGGGGCAGCGTTCCGTGAACGGATCACTCACGCCGATCCGGCCGGGAGGAGCCGGCCAGGCCGGGGTTCCGGTCTGGCCTGGAGGGGTCATTCGGCCTGCTTGAGCCACTGCAGGCGGGTCGAGGCGCCGGCCTCGCCCAGGTATTGCTTGAGCGCCGGCATCGCCGGGGCCAGGACCTGGTCGAACTGCCACGGCGGGTTGAGCAGCAGCATGCCGCTGCCGTTGAGCCGCAGCGGGGAGTCGTCCGGGCGGATCAACAGCTCGGCGGTCAGCACCGATTTCACCGGCAGGGCGCAGGCCTTGCGGAGGAAATGCAGGATGGTCCGGCGCTGCTTGATCGGGAACCAGATCGCGAAGCTCGCCTGCGGCCAGCGGCCCAGGATCTCGGTCACCGAGGCGATGATGGCCTGGTATTCGGCGTCCTGGCCCTCGTAGGGCGGGTCGATCAGGACCAGCCCGCGGCCGATCTTCACGCCGTTGGCCTTGGGCGGCAGCAGCTTTCTGTTCTGGGCGTAGCCGTCGGCGTGGTACACCGCGACGCGGCTGTCATGGGCGAACAGCGCCTTCAGCGCGGCGGCTTCGGCATCCTGGACCTCGCAGACCGCCATGCGGTCCTGCTCGCGCAGGGTCTGGGCGGTCAGCAACGGCGAGCCGGGGTAGCTGATCATCGCCCCGACCGGATTGTCGGCCTGGACCGCCTTGAGATAGCGCTCGACCACCGCCGGCAGCTGCGGCTGGGCCATCAGGCGCATCACGCCGTCCTCGGCCTCAAGCGTCTTGCGGCTTTCCTCGCTGGCCAGCAGGTAGCGGCCAGCGCCGCCGTGGGTGTCCAGCACGAAGAACGGGCTGTCCTTGCGCTTGAAGGTGTCGAGCAGGGCAAGCTGCACGATGTGCTTGAGCACATCGGCATGGTTGCCGGCATGGAAGGCGTGGCGGTAATTCATCGGGGCAGTGTACGGGGCGGCGGGCCCAGCGGCTATGCTGCGCGCATGAACCACCCCCTGCACAACGTCCTGGTGGTCGAGGACGAAACCGCCATCGCCGACACCGTTCTGTATGCGCTGCGCAGCGAAGGCTACGGCGCCCACCACTGCCTGCTCGGCGGGGAGGCGCTGGCCCGGCTGCGCCAGCAGGCGTTCGACGTGGTGGTGCTGGACGTCGGCCTGCCGGACATGAGCGGCTTCGAGGTCTGCCGCACGCTGCGCAGCTTCAGCGAGGTGCCGGTGATCTTCCTGACCGCCCGCAATGACGAGTTCGACCGCGTGCTTGGGCTGGAACTGGGCGCGGACGATTACATGGCCAAGCCCTTTTCGCCGCGCGAGCTGGTGGCGCGGGTCCGTGCGCGGCTGCGCCGGTCGGCGGCGCCCGCGGAGACCTCGGGCTGGCAGCAGCACGGCCGTTTCTCGATCGACCGCGAGGGCAGCCGGATCCGCTTCGGCGACCAGCCGCTGGACCTGACCCGTTACGAGTACGCGCTGATGGCGGCCCTGCTGCAGCGCCCCGGCGCGATCCTCAGCCGCGCCCAGCTGATGGACCGCGGGTGGGACAGTGACGCCGACAGCGCCGACCGCACGGTGGATACGCACGTGAAAACGCTGCGCGCCAAGCTGCGTGCCGCTGGCGCCGCGACCGACCCGATCCGCACCCACCGTGGCCTGGGCTACGCACTGGAGGTGTAGGCATGCGGCTGGGCCTGAAACTGTTCCTGGGCTTCTTCCTGATCGTGGGCATCGCCGCGTTCTTCGTGATGCGCATCTTCGTCAACGAAGTGAAGCCCGGCGTGCGCCAGGCGATGGAGTCCACGCTGGTCGATGCGGCCAACGTGCTGGCGGAAATGGCCGCGGCCGATCTCAAGGCCGGGCACATCCGCGACGGCCGCTTCGTCGCCGATCTGGCGCGCGCCAAGCGCCGCGACCCGAAGGCGATGGTGTGGCGCTTTCCCAAACGCACGCTGGATTATCAGGTCACCATCACCGATGCCAAGGGCATCGTGGTGTACGACTCGACCGGCCGCGATGTCGGCCGCGACAACTCGCGCTGGAATGACGTCTACCGCACGCTGCGTGGCGAATATGGCGCGCGTTCCAGCCCGGAAACCCCGGGCGACGATACCCACTCGGTGATGCACGTGGCCGCGCCGATCTTCGATCCGGCCGATGGGCAACGATTGATCGGCGTGCTCAGCCTGGCCCAGCCCAACCGCAGCATCGATCCGTTCATCGCGGCCAGCCAGCGCGCCATCATGAAACGTGGCGCGTGGTTGATCGGCCTGTCGGCACTGATCGGCCTGCTGATGACCGCGTGGCTGATGCACGGCGTGAGCCGGCTCAACCGCTATGCCAAGGCGGTCAGTGCCGGTGAGCCGGTGCCGCCCCCCAAGCCGCGCCGCGATGAGATCGGCGATCTGGGCCAGGCGCTGGAAACCATGCGCCGCAAGCTGGAAGGCAAGGCCTACGTCGAGCAGTACGTGCAGTCGCTGACGCATGAAATGAAGAGCCCGCTGGCCGCGATCCGCGGCGCGGCCGAACTGCTGCAGGAGCCGCTGCCGGATGCCGACCGCGCGCACTTCGCACGCAGCATCGAAGGCCAGGCGCAGCGCCTGACCGAAACCATCGACAAACTGCTGGCGCTGGCCGAGGTGGAGCAGTACGGCTGGCTGCAGAAGCATGAGCGGCTCGCGCTGGCACCGTTGCTGCAGGCCGCCGCCGACGCCGTGGCGGTACGCGCGCAGGCGGCCGGGGTGGTGATCGCGGTCGACGTGCGGGCCGACAGCGTGCAGGGCGATGGCTACCTGCTGCGCCAGGCCCTCAACAACCTGCTGGAAAATGCCGTGGCTTTCTCGCCGGCCGGCAGCGCCATCACCCTCGGTGCGGGTGTGGAAGGCGAGGGCATCGCACTGACCGTGGCCGATCGCGGCAGCGGCGTGCCGGACTACGCGCTCGACCGTGTGTTCGAACGCTTCTATTCGCTGGCGCGTCCCGGCACCGGCCAGCGCAGCTCCGGCCTCGGCCTGTCCTTCGTGCAGGAAGTGGCGCGCCTGCACGGCGGCCGCGTGAGCCTGCGCAACCGCGATGACGGCGGCGCACAGGCAGTGTTGTGGCTGCCGTCGCGGCTGCCCGCGGTCCCGCCGCGGCGCTGACCACCGCGCCACACTTCACACAGACTTCAAACCCGGCACAAACCCCGCACACCGGCGCGCGGGAAGCTGGCCCCCTCCCAACCGAGGACGGGTCATGAAATCCCTGAAGATGCTGTTGCGGTTCGCCATCGTAGGCGGGCTGATCCTGTTGCTGCTGATTCCGCTGAGCCTGATCAAGGGCGTGATCCGCGAACGCGAGGCGTACCGCGACGAGGCATACCAGCGCGTGGCGCAGAGCCGCGCCGGCGCGCAGATCCTGACCGGCCCGATCCGCGTGGTGCCGTGGACCGAGACCCGCGAGGTCGAGGTAGTGGATGCGGCCGGCACCAAGAAGAAGGAGAAGCAGGTCGAGCAGGGCCAGTGGCTGCAGATGCCGGCGACGCTGAAGGTGGACGGCGTGATGCAGCCGGACGAGCGCCGCGTCGGCCTGTTCCGCGTGCCGGTCTACAGCTGGAAGGCCACGGTCACCGCCGAATTCGCCGATGACGATTACCCGGTGAAGGCGGGCCGCGTCTACGGCGCCCCGTTCCTGACCGTGGGCATCGCCGACGTGCGCGGCCTGGTGGGTTCGCCGAACCTGCGGGTGGATGGCAATGCCCTGAACCTGCTGCCCGATGCCGGCGGCGTCAGTGGCATCGGCACCGGCCTGCATGTCGGCCTGCCGGGCCTGGAGGATGCACGCGGCGGGCTGCTCAAGGGCAGCAAGGTCGAACTGGAGCTGGTGCTGGATGGCACCCGGTCGCTGTCGGTGGTGCCGGTCGGCGACGACAGCCGCATCGCGCTGCGCTCGCCGTGGCCGCATCCGCTGTTCGGTGGCAGTTTCCTGCCCAACGAGCGCAGGGTCGACGCGCAGGGTTTCGACGCGCAGTGGGCGGTGTCTTCGCTGGCCTCGCGTGCCCAGCACCAGCTGCGCAACCGCCCGGACATCGACGCCGAAGCCGTCAGCGTGGAGCTGGTCAATCCGGTCGATGTGTATACCCAGGCCGACCGCGCCAGCAAGTACGGCATCCTCTTCATCCTGCTCACCTTCGTCGGCTTCATCCTGTTCGAGCTGATCAAGCAGCTGCGCATCCATCCGCTGCAGTACCTGATGGTCGGCCTGGCACTGGCGATCTTCTTCCTGCTGCTGCTCAGCCTCTCCGAGCACATCGCCTTCTGGCAGGCCTATGCGCTCTCGGCACTGGCGTGCATCGGCATCCAGACCGTGTACCTGGCCGGAGTGCTGAAAAGCTGGAAACGCGGACTGGGCTTCGCGCTGATGCTCAGCGCACTGTACGGCGCGCTGTACGGGCTGCTGATCTCGGAGAACAACGCCTTGCTGATGGGCTCGCTGCTGCTGTTCGGCGTGCTGGCCGCGGTGATGTGGGTGACCCGCCGGGTCGACTGGTACGAACTCGGCGCGAGCCTGAAGTAAGGACCGACCATGAGCTGGCGTCGTTGTCTTCAGGAACGTATGCGCCGGGCGCTCCCCGCCCGGCTGGAGGTGGCCTCGCTGCTGGACGGCGAGGCGCCGGGCTGGCCGTCGCCGCTGATGGCATTGCCGGGCGCGCAGGGGACACCGGGCCTGGTCCGCTTCGGGCTGGCCCCGGTCACCTGCGAGGCGATCGCAGCGCAGGGACTACGCTTTCTGGAACAGGCACGGCAGGCGCGCGGGCGCCTGCCGCTGCCGCAGTGGTGTGGCGAGTATCGGCCATGGCGCGAAGGTGCCCAGGCCCTGCGCGAGATCGGCATCCGCGGCTTGCCCGGCGACTGGCCCGAGCATGCGCCGGTCTACGCCAGCGCCTCCCTGGACCGCAGCCGCTGGTTGCTGGTGCTGCCGACCCGCAGCCAGCTCTGGTACGGCTGGATGGACGGACCATGACTCTTGGCCCGGGGGTACCGGGCCAGCGCTCGATAGACTCGGGGATTGTTCGTGGTCTGGCCGAAAGGCGGGGGTAATCGTGTTCAAGTGGGGTATGTTGAGCGTGGCATTGGCATTGAGCGGCGTCGCCGATGCACAGACGAAGGAAACGGTGGACCTGGACATGGTCAGCCGCATCCGTCAGGAAGCCTTCCACCGATCACAGGTGATGGCGACCTTCAGCCACCTGACCGAGCAGATCGGCCCGCGCCTGACCAACTCCCCCGCGATGGGCGAGGCCAACACCTGGACCCGCAGCAAGTTCAACGCGTGGGGCCTGGTCAATGTGCACGACGAGGCGTTCGACGCGTTCGGCCGCGGCTGGGAATTCAGCAACGCCAGCGTGGAACTGCTGAGCCCGCGCGTGGCGCCGCTGTATGCGCTGCCGAAGGCCTGGACGCCCGGCACGAACGGTCCGGTCGAAGGCGAGGTGATCAAGGTCGAGATCAAGAAGCTGGCCGACCTGGATCAGTACAAGGGCAAGCTGGCTGGCAAGATCCTGCTGCTCAACGATGCGCGCGACTACGAGCGGGCCACCAAGTCCGATTCGCACCGCCACGATGACGCCGGCCTGGCCGAGCTGCAGGTGTTCGCGGTGCCCAAGGATGTCGCCGATGCCAAGGCCGACCGGGCCAAGAAGGCCAAGGAATACCTGGAGAAGCAGGCGCTGACCCGCGCCACCAACGCCTTCTTCGCCGAGCAGGGGGTGCTGGCCACGATCAGCATCAGCGGTTGGGACAACGGCATCATCCGCGTCGGCGGCGGTGGCTCGCGCAAGGCCGGTGAACCGGTCGGCGTGCCCGAACTGGCGATGATGGCCGAGCACTACAACCAGCTGGTGCGGGCGGTCGACCAGAAGCAGGCGGTCAAGCTGCGCGTGAATGTCGAGGCGCGCTTCACCGATGCGCAGGACCAGCCGGGCTACAACACGCTGGCCGAAATCCGCGGCAGCAGCAAGGCCGACGAGATCGTGATGCTGGGGGCGCACATGGATTCCTGGCACACCGGCACCGGCGCGGCCGACAACGCCGCCGGCGTGGCGGTGATGATGGAAGCCATGCGCATCCTCAAGGCGGTGGGTGCCAAGCCCAAGCGCACCATCCGCGTGGCGCTGTGGAGCGGCGAGGAGCAGGGCCTGATCGGCTCGCAGGACTACGTGTCCAAACACTTCGCGCGCTACCCGGAGCCGACCGACCCGGCGCAGCTCACGCTGCCGGCCTCGATGCGTGAGCCGACCGGCGCCCTGCAGCGCCAGCGCGATTACGACAAATTCTCGGCGTACTTCAACATGGACAACGGCTCCGGTCGCTTCCGCGGCATCTATGCGCAGGAGAACCTGGCCGCGGTGCCGATCTTCGAGGCATGGCTGGCCCCGTTCCATGATGTCGGCGCGACCACCGTGGCGACCCGCAATACCGGCAGCACCGACCATATCGCGTTCGATCGCGTCGGCCTGCCCGGGTTCCAGTTCATCCAGGATCGCCTGGATTACTTCACCAATGTCCACCACAGCAACCTGGACACCTGGGACCACGCCGAGCCGGAAGACCTGAAGCAGGCCGCCGCCATCGTCGCCTCGTTCGTGTACAACGCGGCGATGCGCGATGAAAAGCTGCCGCGCAAGCCGTTGCTGACGCCCTGAGAGGCACCGCGGGACCGCCCGGAGAGGGCGGTCCCGGCCATACCGGGCAACGAGTGCCCGGTTTGCGGCCGGGGCGGGGTAAAATTGCCGGGATTCCGTTTCCCGCCCTGAGCCCTCCATGACCTGCCGCACCCGTTTTGCCCCCAGTCCCACCGGCTACCTGCACATCGGTGGCGCCCGCACTGCGCTGTATTGCTGGCTGGAGGCCCGTCACCGCGGCGGCGAGTTCGTGCTGCGCATCGAAGATACCGACCGCGAGCGCAGCACCCAAGGCGCGATCGACGCGATCCTGGAGGCGATGGAGTGGCTGGGCCTGGGCTATGACGAAGGCCCGATCTACCAGACCCAGCGCGTGGCCCGTTACCTGGAAGTGGCCGAGCAGCTGGTCGCCGACGGCAAGGCCTACTACGCCTACGAGACCAGGGAAGAGCTGGACGCGATGCGCGAGGCCGCCATGGCCAAGCAGGAAAAGCCGCGCTACAACGGCGCTGCGCGTGACTTGGGCCTGCCGTACAAGGACGACCCGAACCGCGTGATCCGCTTCAAGAATCCGCTCGAGGGCACGGTGGTGTTCGACGACCTGATCAAGGGCCGCATCGAGATCGCCAACAGCGAGCTGGACGACATGGTGATCTTCCGTCCGGACGGCTTCCCCACCTACAACTTCGCGGTGGTGGTGGACGATTGGGACATGCGCATCAGCGAGGTCATCCGCGGCGACGACCACATCAACAATACCCCGCGCCAGATCAATCTGTATGAAGGCATCGGTGCGCCGGTGCCGAAGTTCGGGCATATGCCGATGATCCTGGACGAGCAGGGCGCCAAGCTGTCCAAGCGCACCGGTGCGGCCGACGTGATGCAGTACAAGGACGCCGGTTACCTGCCCGACGCGCTGCTGAGCTATCTGGCCCGCCTGGGCTGGTCGCATGGTGACCAGGAGCTGTTCAGCCGCCAGGAGCTGGTCGATCTGTTCGATGTGACCCACTGCAATTCCAAGGCCGCGCGCCTGGACATGGCCAAGCTGGGCTGGGTCAACCAGCACTTCCTGAAGACCGGGCAGCCGGCCGACATCGCCCCGCACCTGGTCTACCAGCTGAACAAGCTGGGCCTGGATCTGAACGCCGGTCCGGCGCCGGCGGACGTGGTGGTGGCGTTGCGCGACCGTGTGCAGACGCTGAAGGAAATGGCCGAGAAGGCGGTGGTCTGGTATCAGCCGCTGACCGAGTACGACGAGGCAGCAGTGGTCAAGCACTTCAAGCCGGGCGCGGAACTGGCGCTGGGCAAGGCGCGCGAGCTGCTGGCGGCGGCCGGGGAGTGGACGGTGGAGAGTGTGTCGGCCGCCCTGCACGATGTCGCAACGGCCCTGGAGATCGGCATGGGCAAGGTCGCTCAGCCGCTGCGCGTGGCCATCACCGGCACCCAGGTCAGCCCCGACATTTCGCAGACGGTGTTCCTGGCCGGGCGTGAAGAAGCCTTGAAACGCATCGACGTCGCACTCACTAAAGTACCGACGGCCTGACCACAGGAGACCGCGCATGTCCGCAAAGACCGCTTGTACCGCTCCGCACCATCATGTTCACGATGCCTCCGACTTCGTGAAGGTGGTCGAACGCGTGTGCTCGGAACGCGGGCTGCGGCTGACGCCGATCCGCGCGAACGTGCTGCGCCTGATCGCCGAGGCCGGGAAACCGGTCAAGGCGTATGAGTTGCTGGAGTGGGTACGCAATGGCAAGGGCGTCGGTGCCGACGCGCCGCCGACGGTGTACCGCGCGCTGGATTTCCTGATGGCCAATGGCTTCGTGCACAAGCTGGAGTCGGTGAACGCGTTCGTGGCGTGCCACCATCCGAGCAGTGCGCAGCATTCGGTGCCGTTCCTGATCTGCAACAGCTGCCACAGTGCGGTGGAGCTGGAGGACAAGGAGATTGTCAGCCAGCTGGAGAAGCGGGCGAAGGAGCTGGGGTTCCAGCCGCAGGCGCAGACGCTGGAAGTGCATGGCCTGTGCGCGCGCTGTGCGGGGTAGGTACCGACCGTAGGTCGGTACGTTGCACCGGTAGGTCCGCTGCACCGGTAGGCACGTTGCACCGGTAGGTACCGACCGTTGGTCGGTACGCTGTTGATGTCGAAAAGCCGCGCAACTGCGCGGCTTTTTCGTTTCTGCGCTTAGGCAGCCGTTCTATTTTCATGGCCCGCTTCCCGACGGTTTCGGACCGGGGGTGGAGAGGGGCGCAGAGCATTGGGCCTGCAGTGCGTTGAACTTCATCGCAGCCGCATCACGGCGTCGCCTCGACCGGCTCACGTCCTTGCGCGGCGGTATCCACCTTGACGATCACCGACATGCCAGGGCGCAGGCGCGGTGCCAGCGGCTGATCGGGGTCGATGGAAATGCGGATCGGCAGGCGCTGGACGACCTTGGTGAAGTTGCCGCTGGCGTTGTCCGGACGCAGCACACTGAACTCCGAGCCGGTGGCCGGTGCGATCTGTTCGATGTGGCCATGCAGCTTCTGGCCGTCGAAGGCGTCCACGGTGAAGGTGGCCGGCTGCCCGATGCGCATCTTCCAGGTCTGGCCTTCCTTGAAGTTGGCGACCACCCAGAGCGTGTCCGGCACCAGGAACAGCAGCTGCGAGCCGGCGGTGACGTATTGGCCCAGGCGCACCGACGCTTCACTGACCTGGCCGTCGCGTGGGGCCTGGATCACCGTGTTGGCGAGGTCGATCCTGGCCAGTTCCAGCTGGGCCTGGGCCGTCTCGACGCGGGCCTCCAGTCCTTTCCGGGCGACCTGGGTGGAGGTGAGGGTTTCCTCGGCGATGCGGATCTGGGCCTGCGACTGCTGCACGCTGGCCTGCGCGGATTGCGTGGTGGTGCGGAACTTGTCGCGGTCGTTGAGGGCCACCAGTTGCTGGGCGGCAAGTTCTTCGTAGCGCTTCAGCTCGGTACGCGAGCGGGAAAGCTCGGCCTGGCCGGCGGCGAGGTTGGCCTGGGCGGCCTGGATCTGCGCGCGGTTCTGCGCCTGCGACTGGTCGGAGTTGGCCAGTGCAGCCTTCGCGCTGTCCAGGTCCGCTTCGGCCTGGACCACTTTCTCGCGGTAGATGCGGTCGTCGATGCGCAGCAGCGGCTCGCCCTGTTTGACGTGCTGGAAGTCCTTGACCAGCACCTCGGTGACGTAGCCGTTGACCTGCGGCGCGAGCACGGTGATCTGGCCGCGCACGTAGGCATTGTCGGTGGTCACCCGCGCCGTTTCGAACGGCCACAGTGACCAGGCGCGGAGGATGAGTGCGATGCCGATCAACGCGACCACGATCATGAGGATCACGGCACGCAGGCTGGGCTTGAGGTACTTGGGCACGCCCGACGGCGCGGCCGTCGGCGGCGGCGCAGGGGCGGGCGCGGCGTCGGTCGGCGGCGGTGGGTTGACGTTTTCCGGGGCGGCGTCGTCGTGCGGCGGTTGAGTCGACATGGGCGGGCTCATCGGGGCGCGACGCTGCCAGGCGTCGGCGCGGAAAGGGGGGGTGTCGGCGCGTGGCGTTTGCGCCATTGCTTGAGCACGGCGGTGCGTACCGCGAGCAGCAGCAACCAGCCGAGGAAGATCAGGGCGACCCGGCCGCTGAGCGCGAACACATCATTGAAGGCGCGCACGTTGGCTTCGCGGCGGGTGATCTGGGCCAGTTGTGCGGTGCCCTGTGCGCTGCGCTGGACCGGGTCGGTGATCAGCCGGGCGTAGAGCTGCTGTTGCTGTTTCAGGCGCTGGGCGACCACGTTGTCGGCCGGGTCCAGCTGGCTGACCAGTGCGCCGGAATACACCTGCTCGCGGTGCAGTTGGTAGGTGCCCAGCACCGCCGAGCCGGCCAGGCCGCCGAGGGTCTGGGTGATCGAGAGGGTGACCAGGAAGGTGATCATGTGGTCCACGCCCTGCTTCAAGGCCTGGGTGATGCCGAGCATGATCAGCGGACCCATGAACATGCCCGCGCCGACCGACGCCAGGAACTGGCTGGCGAAGAAATCGTGTGGCCGGTCCTGGCTGGTGCGGCTCTGGTCGAGCAGGGCGGCGCTGCCGAGCAGCAGGATCGCCATCAGCAGCTGCGGGATCAGCCGCTTCGGGCCGAAGGTGAGCGAGCTGGCGGCCATGCCGGTGATCACGCCGGCCAGGATCACCGCGAACAACGGGCGCATCTGGTCCGGGCCCATGCCGAGCGTGCGCATCAGGCCGACCACGCCATAGGACTGCTCGGTGGTCAGGAAGCGGATCAGGAACGCGCCGATGATGAAGTGGATCACCGGCAGGCTGGCCAGCCACCGCGTCTGCAGCAGCGGATTGCGGCGGTAGTGCTCGATGATGAAGGCGGTGGTGGAGAGCGCGATAGAGGCGACAAGCGCCCAGCCCAGCCACGGGGTATCCAGCCACCAGCGCGTATACCCCTGTGCGAGCACGACCACCAGCAGGCCGACGGCGGGAGCGAGCAGGGCGAAGGTCAGGAAGTCGAGCGGTTCGAACGCCTTGATCTGCGCGCCGGGCGGCAGCTTGAGCATGACCACGGCGGCGAACGCACACAGGGCCAGGCCGGCTTCGAACAGATACAGGTTGTGCCATTGCCCGGTGTCGACCAGCCCGGGCGAGACCAGCCAGGCGATCGGCACCGCGAGCTGCGAGATGCCGACGCCGATCACCAGCAGGTTGCCCGTGTATCTGCGCGGCAGCGACTGCAGCATGTACAGGGTGCCCAGGGTGGTACAGGCCGCGCCGGCGAAGCCACTGGCCGCGCGCATCAGCACGGTGGTCTCGAACGTGCCGACGAACAGATGCAGCACCGCGAGGGCGGCATACAGGCCCAGCCCGATCTCGGCGAACAGGCGGATGCCGTACTGCTGGCGGAACTTGAAGGCGAGCAGGTTGGCGGTCACGTTGACCATCGCATAGGCCGCCACCAGCCAGCTGCCCTGTGCCGGGGTGAGCCCGAGCTGGCCCTGCAGGAACGGCAGGTTGGCGCTGACCAGTGCATTGCCCAGGCCGCCGGTGATGCCGACCAGCAGGGCGACCAGCGCATAGGCCACGCGTCGGTGCGGCGGATGCCACGGCATCGAGGCCGAGCCCGGCAGGGTCGGTTTTTCGTGCTCCTCCCAGTCCGGAACCGGCTTGAGGTACTGCGACATCATCCCTCCCCGTCGGCAGGCCCCCGCAATCCGCCACGCAGCAATTGCAGGGCGCGCGTGACCAGCCGGGCGCGTTCGTCACGCGTCTTGCCACGCAGCGCGGCTCCCAGCATGCCTGAGATGAGTGAAATGTCCGTCGTTTCCAGATCCGGCCGGCACAGGCCCGCGGCGATCGCGCGCGCGATCGGCTCGCGCAGCAGTTCGTAAATGGTCTCGCGCGCGGCCCGGATCGGAATCTGGTCGGGATCGACGGCGCGCCAGTAGTCCGACAGGGCCGGTGACTGCACGATGCGGTTGGCCATGCTCTCGAGCACCTCGAACAGCGCGTCGTCGCGGTCGCCCAGGGTCTGTACCTGCCGGGCGATGCGGTTGACGGTGCGCTGGAGCAGGGCCTCGACCAGCGCGGTGCGGTCGGGGAAGTTGCGGTACAGGGTGGCGCGGCCGACCTGGGCACGCTCGACGACCAGGTCCAACGGGGCGGTCACGCCGTGCTGGCCGAACACGGCATCGGCAGCGTCGAGGATCTGGGCGCGGCGGGCGGCCGCGTCGGCACGTTGGGTAGGCATGCGCGCATCATCGGACACAACTGTCCGGCGCGGAAGGGGTGGGTGACGTCCCCGGCATGGGCCGGTGGGCGGACGCTCGGCAATGTCGAGGGCACGTGAGGCAAAAAAGGGGGCCTTGCGGCCCCCTCGGGTAAAACCAACGCCCGATCAAACGATCAGAAGTAAGCGCGGATGCCGAACGCGACGCCGCGGCCCGGCAGCGGGGAATAGTCGCGCAGCAGGGAGGTGTGCGGACGGACCTCGCGGTTGGTCAGGTTGTTGCCATCCAGGAAGACTTCGTAGCTGTTGCTGTCGGTACGGTCCCAGCGGTAAGCGAGGTGGGCATCGACCAGGGTGTAGCCGTTGCTCGGGTCCTCATTCTGGGCGACATCCTTCTGGCTGCTGTAGCGCACCGCACCGACCGAGGCGCGCCAGCCGTCCCTGGACCAGCGCAGGTCGGCGCCGACGCGGCCCGGAGCGATGCGCGGCAGGTAGCCGGTGTTGGCCAGGTCCACGGTGTAGTTGTGGTTGTGGTCACCATGCGGGACGGCGATGTCGACGCTGCGGCTGCCGCTGCCATCCAGTTCGGCTTTGACGTAGTCGCCGAACACGCGCAGGTCCCAGTCGCCGGCGTTGCCTTCGAAGAGATGGAACAGGGCTTCGGCTTCGGCCCCCTTGAAGGTGGCGTCCTGCTGGGTCCACAGGCGGACCGGCAGCGATTCGACCACGCCGGTGTCGGCCAGGTAGATGAAGTCCTTGAACCTGGTCTGGTAGATCGAGGCCGAGAAATCGACGCGGTCGCTGTGGGTGTGGATGCCCAGTTCGACGCGCTGGCCGCGTTCGGTCTTCAGGTTGGCATCGCCGATTTCCAGCGAGCGGGTGGCGATGTGCGCGCCGGCGGCGTACAGCTCTTCGTTGGTCGGGGCACGCTCGGAGCTGTCGATGCCGAAGCGCAGGTCGACGGCGTCATTGAGCGTCCAGATGCCGGCCGCGGAGAGATTCGTGGCATCGAATTTCCGGGCGCGGTAGTCACCGGTCGGGTCGAGCTTGACCTGGTCATGGCGGCCGCCGAGTTCCAGCTTGAACGGGCCGAACTGCTTTTCCTGCAGCACGAACAGGCCGATGTTCTTCGTCCCGGTGTCCGGCACGAAGGCTTCTTCGCCCTTGGCGCCGAAGTCGCTGTTGCCGAACTGCAGGCCGAACGCGCCGTCCCAGCCGCCGATCTGTTCCTGCACCGCTTCCAGGCGGGCTTCGATGCCGCGGTTGGTGAAGCGGGTGGCCGGCGTGCCGGCTTCCAGTTCGGTGTGCTCGTAATCGGTGTAGGCGGTACGCAGATTGATGTTCTTCAGGAACGAGGTCGGCTGGTAGATGCCGCCCTTGGCTTCGAAACGGTTCTGCACCATGTCGATGCGGACGTCATGCTCGTCGCCTTCTTCCTCGTCGCCATGGTCGTGATCGTGGTCATGATCATGGTCGTCGTCGGCATGCACGTGCGCGCCGTTGGGAATGCCGTAGTTGGTGCGGTAGGTGCTGGCGGACACGCCGAAGTAGCCTTCGTCGCCCAGCCAGGTGGCACCGACGCCGCCGGCGCGGGTGCGGATCGAGCTGTTGTCCAGGCGGCCGCGGCGCGGTTCGTCGGTGTCGCCTTCCTCATGGTCGTGGCCGCTGTGGTCTTCCAGGCCATCGATCACGGCGTAGCCGGGAATGCGGAAGTCATCGCCGTTGCGGACCAGGCCGTCGACATGCAGCACCACGTTGCCGCTGACACCGTCCAGGCGGAACATGCCGCTGCGCTCGTCGTTGACCGAATTGCCACGCAGTTCGGCGCGGCCGCTGAGCGGACGGTCCGGCAGTTCGCGCGCGATGCGGCCATCGACCACGTTGACCGCGCCGCCGATCGCGCCGCTGCCGAACAGCAGCGTGGCCGGGCCCTTCAGCACTTCGATCTGGTCGGCCAGGAACGGCTCGATGCTGGTGGCATGGTCGGCGCTGACGGTCGAGGCATCCATGTTGCCCATGCCGTTGGACAGCACCGCCACGCGCGGGCCTTCCTGGCCGCGGATGATCGGGCGGCCGACGCCGGGGCCGAAGAAGGTGCTCTGCACGCCAGGCAGTTTGGCCACGGTGTCGCCGAGGGTGCCGGCCTTCTGCTCGTCCAGGCGTTCACCGGCCAGCACGTCGACCGGGCGGGCCAGCGATTCGGCATCGCCCTGCAGCGGCGAGGCGGTGACCTTCACCGTGGACAGTTCGGTCAGGTGGCCATCGCGATGGCTGCCGGGGGCGTCGGCGGCGCTTGCCAGCGAGGGCAGCATCGCGGCGGCAAGGGCCAGGGACAGGGCGTGGGGGGTGAGCAGGAGGGAGCTGGAGCGCATAGGGCAAGGGCCTTCGGTCAATTGTTACAATATATCAATGGTGGGGCGCGCGAATCCCGTAGCGGAACGGGGGAGGGCAAGTCAGGGGGAGGCAGGGTGCGCGTCAGGATTGATGTTATATTATTCCATAACGCTTCGCCGACCCTGCTGGAAGTCATGCCCTTGTTCCCTCGCCTCCGCCATCTGATCGATCGTTTCGGTGCCACCGGTTCGCTGCTGTGCGCGGTGCACTGCGCCGTGCTCCCGGTGCTGCTGGCCGCTGCGCCCTCGCTGGGCCTGTCGGTCTGGATGAGTGACGGGGTGGAGCTGGCGCTGGTGAGCTTCGTGACCCTGCTGGGCCTGTTCAGCCTGGTCTGGGGCTGGCGCCGGCATGGTGCGCTGCGCGCGCTGGGCTTCCTCATTCCGGGCCTGACCGCGCTGTGGGCGGGGCTGCTGTACGGCCCGCTGCATCATTCGGCGGTGCCGCATGCCGTGGTGATGACCCTCGGCGGCGTGCTGGTGGGTGTGGCCCATCTGGTCAATCTGCGCCTGAACCACGGCCACGTCCATGACGCCAGCTGTGCTCATTGAGAGCGCGCATGGTAGGCTTTCCGATCGTGCGCGGGGGCGCCTGAGAGGGCGGCCCCGCCGAACCCGTGTCAGTACGGGGTAATCAGATTTCGCAGCATTCAGACTAAGGAGTTACGACATGGGTAAGGGTGACCGCAAGACCGCCAAGGGCAAGCGCTTCAATGCCAGCTACGGCAATTCGCGTTCGCACGTCGTGAGCAAGGCGGCCGTGGGCGCAGCTGCGCCGGTTGCCAAGAAGACCGTGACGAAGGCGCCGGCCAAGAAGGCCGTTGCCAAGAAAGCGGTGGCCAAGGCCGGCTGATCCAGCCAGGCAGGTCATGAAAAACGCGGCGCTTGCGCCGCGTTTTTTTTGTGCCCGCGTTCCGGCGACGAAGCCGCTGCGTGCTCAGCGCAGCGCAGGCAGCAGTCGCTCGGCGTCGCCATCATTGGGTGCCGCCGGAATCCCGAGCAGGCGGGTCAGCAGCGGATACACATCCACGTTGTCGAACGCGGGCAGGCTCTGCCCCTGGTTGAACGCGGGGCCGCGCGCCACGAATACCGCGCGCATCGAGGGCAGGGCATTGTCATAGCCGTGCGAGCCGCGGTCGCCCGGGCCACGTTTTGCGATGCGATCGCGGGTCAGGGCATCCCAGCCTTCGTGCATCTGGCAGATGATCGGCGGAATGCGCGGGTTGCTGCCGTACTTCCAGCGCGCCGGCAGGGTCTGGCGGGTCCAGCAGTCGTAGTGGGCGTGCGCGCCCAACAGGATCTGCTCGGCCTGCGCCTGTCTGCCCGGCAGCGGCGCGAAGCCGATCGACTGGCCCACCGAGATTTCCCGGGCAATGGCGGGATCGATCATGTCTTCGGTGGCCACCACCTGGCCGGCCGGCACGCCCGCCATGCCGTGATCGGAGACCAGGATCACATTGGTGGTATCGGCCAACCCACGCGCCTGCAGGCCATCCAGCAGGCGACCGACCGCGCTGTCGGCGACTGCCACCGCGTCGGTGTACTCGGGCGATTCCGGGCCGTGATTGTGCCCGGCCTTGTCGACCTGCTCCATGTACAGCGTGACCAGGCGCGGCGACTGCGGGCCGTGCTGGTCCAGCCAGCCCAGCACCTGATCGACGCGGTCCGGCAGGCTCACACGTTCGTCGTAGCCGTGCAGCTGGCTGGGGCGGACGCCCTGGATGGCGGCCTCGCTGCCCGGCCAGGACCACACCGCGGTGCGCACGCCGGCCTTTTCCGCGCCCACCCAGATCGGCTCGCCCCCCCACCAGCGTGCGTCGGCCACCGATTCGCGCACGTGCAGCTGGAACTGGCCCAGTGCGTCCTCGTGCATGCTGTTGTGGATGATGCCGTGGTGGTCCGGGCGCAGGCCGGTCACGATCGTGTAGTGGTTGGGAAAGGTCAGCGACGGATAGGACGGCGTCATCCATTGCGCGCGCACGCCCTCGCGGACCAGCCGGCCGATGTTCGGGGTGATGCCCCGATCAAGCATGTCCGCACGCAGGCCGTCGATGGAGATCAGCAGCAGCTTCTGCTGCTGCGCAGCCACGTTCGGCGCTGTCGCCGCGCTCGTCGCGGCAGGTGGGGAAGACGGTGTCGTGGCGCAGGCGGCCAGCGAAAGAGCGGCGGCAAGCGCCAGCGGAAGGCGGACGGAAATCATCGCGACATGATAGTGCGTGGCGGTGACGCGTCGAAGACAACCCATGGCACATGCCCGCGGTGACGCGTGATGCCCTACGCGAACAGCGAGTCGCGCCGGGTTTCCAGCTGGAGCAGGGCCGCCTTGGTTTCCAGCCCGCCACCGAACCCGGTCAGCGCACCGCTGCTGCCGATCACGCGATGGCAGGGCAGCACGATCGGCAGCGGATTGCGGCCATTGGCGGCCCCGACCGCGCGGCTGGCGGTGGGGTGGTCGATATGCCGCGCCAGCGCCACGTAACTCCAGGTCTGGCCGAACGGGATATCGGCCAGCGCCTTCCACACCCGCAGCTGGAACGGCGTGCCGCGCGGCGCCAACGGGAGATCGAAGCGCATGCGCTCGCCGCGCAGGTACTCCAGCAGTTGTCCGCGTGCGTCGCGCAGTGCATGGGCATCGCGCTGCCAGTGCTCGCGCCCTTTGGCGTCGTAACGGTTGTTCTCGAACAGGATGTGCTGGATGCCCTGGCTGTCACCGGCCACGGTGAGCGCGCCGATCGGGCTGTCGAAGGTGTCGTAGAGCAGGCTCATGAGGTGACTCCGGAAGAGGGTGTGGCCAGATGCCACAGGTGGAGAACGGCATAGGCGCGCCACGGACGCCAGGGTTGCGAACGTGCCTCGGTGGCGCGTTCGCTCAAGCGCGCATCACCGCCGAGCACCTGTTGCAGGACCAGGTCGCCGGCCGGGAAGGCATCGGGGAGGGCCAGCGCGCGAAGTGCCATGTAATGCGCGGTCCACGGGCCGATCCCGGGCAAGGCGACGCAGCGCTCCACGAAGCCGGCCAGCGACTGGCCGGCACGGAAATCGAGCCGGCCATCGACCACCGCCTGGGCGACGGCACGCACGGTGGCGGCACGGGTACGCGGCAGGCCGATCGTTTCCAGAGGGGCCTGCGCCAGCATTGCGGGGGAGGGGAATTGACGGTCCAGCCCCTCCGGCATGCCCTCGAGGGTGGCGCCGAAGCGATCCACCACCCGTCGCGCGAGGGTGGCTGCGGCCGCGACGCTGACCTGTTGGCCGAGCACCGCGCGCACGGCGACTTCAAACCCGTCCCAGCCGCCGGGCACGCGCAGCCCGGGACGTTGCGCGATACCCGTGGCGAGCAGGGGTTCCTGCCCCAGTGTCGCGTGCACCATGCGCAGGTCCGCATCGAGATCGAAGATGCGGCGCACGCGACGCACGATGCCCGGGATCGCGCGCGGGTCGACCTGGCCCAGCTGCAGCAGCAGCTCCGGGCGCCGCGGGTCCGCGGTGACGCGCAGCAGCGAGGGACGTTCGGGCGGGCCGATCACGCGCTGATAGCTGGCGGTGTCGATCTGTTCGATGCCGGGAATCGCGCGGCGACGCAGGAAGCCGAGCATCGCGGGGAAATCCAGCGGCGGCCGATAGCCCAGGCGCAGGGTCAATGCGCCTTCGGTGAGCGCGCCGCGCTGGCGGCGGATCGCCGTGGGGGGCATGCCGCAGCCCTCCAGAAACGCCGCATTGAAACGGCGCAGGCTGTTGTAGCCCGAGGCCATCGCCACATCGGTGACCGGCAGCGCGGTTTCGGTCAGCAGCTGCTTGGCCAGCAGCAGCCGACGCGTGGCGTGGATCTGCGCCGGCGCCGCGCCGAGGCGGGCGATGAACAGGCGCTGCAGCTGGCGGGCACTCAGGCCGACGTGCGCGGCCAGATCGGCGACCGGCTGGTCCTGCAGGTAGCCATCGTGGATCAGTGCCAACGCGCGCTGCAGGGTTTCATTGTTCAGTGCGTCCTGTGCCTCCGGCGCGAGCTCGGGGCGGCAGCGCAGGCAGGGGCGGAAACCCGCGGCGGCCGCGGCGGCGGCAGTCGGGTAGTAGGTGACGTTGGACGGCTTCGGCGCCGGGGCCGGGCAGACCGGCCGGCAATAGATGCCGGTGCTGCGCACGGCGGTGAAGAACACCCCGTCAAAGCGTGCATCGCGGGCAAGGCGGGCGCTTTCGCAGGCGGCGTGATCCAAGGGCAGGGCGGTCTCCATGGGGGCCAGTCTATGCCTGCCGGCTGGTGCAGGCTCGCCATTTTCGGACAGCAATGCCAGCCCCGCGCCGCCCGGTTCAGGACAGGTTGCCGCGGCGCGGCGGCCGCGCACTAGACTGTGCATCCGCGCTCGTTCTGCCGCGCATTCCCCCCTCGCAAGGATTCCGGGTTGTCCATGTTGCTCAAGTCGTGGTGGTTGCCGTTGTTGTGCCTGGGTCTGGCCGGTTGCAGCCAGCTGGAGAACCCCGGCAATGTCACCGCCGCCGACAAGGCCGTGCGGGCACAGACCGCCGATGGCGACCACATGGTGTCGATCAATGCGGCCGATGCGCCGCCCCCGCCGCCGCCCGCGCCCAAGCGCGGCGATTTGAGCTGGCCGGCCGCCGCCCTGGAGAACGGCAAGGCGTGGATCAGCTGCGATACCGACTACGCCGGCGATGCGGGTGATGGCGCGCCGCTGGAGGCGCTGGATCGGGCCAGCATCGATGCCGCGCTGCAGCCGTGTGCGGAACGCGGCCTGCTGCGCGTGCGCTACGTGGGCAAGATCAACCCCGGTTTCTCCGAGCTGGTGGCGCGGCTGGCCGTGGTCGCCGATGCGCAGCGTATTTCCCGCCGCATCCTCGATCTCGATTCCAGCGGTGGCCAGGTCGAAGCCGCCATCGTGGCGGGTGACCGCATCGGCGAATCCAACTGGACGATCTGGGTGCGCGAAGGCTCGGTCTGCCACAGCGCCTGCGTGTTCGTGCTGGCCGCCGGCGACAACCGGCTGGTGTCGGGCAAGGTCGGCATCCATCGCATGATGCGGATCAGCTCGAAGGCGACCTCGCGCGCCGAGCTCAACCGCGAGCTCCACGAGGTCTACGACAACGTCAAGGATTACCTGCAGCGCAATGGCGTTGCGGTGGGCGTGGCCGACCTGATGATGACCGTGCCCAACCGCAGCCTGCGCCTGCTGACCGCCGAGGAGCTGCGTCAGTTCGGGCTGGATGGCACCAATGCGGTGCAGGACGATCTGGAGCGGATCAAGCAGATGCGCAAATGCGGCGATGCCTTCGTCCGGCGCAAGGATGCGTTCCTGGTCGCCTTCGATCAGGAGTGCAAGCGCGAAGGCAGCGAACTGGACGCCGTCAACAGCTGTGGGCAGGCGCTGAAGCAGCGGTTCGGTTTCCCGGATGAGACCTGCCCGGATGAGAGCCCGCTGTCGGAGATCGATGTCTCCACGCTGCTGCCGGAGACGACCGCACCGGGCCAGCCGGAGGCGGTGGAGCAGACGCTGGGCGATGCCCGCCCGGCACCGGCGGACGCGGCCGAGCGCAACTGACGGAGGACTCACGTCCTTCCCGTAGACTGGAACGCAGTTTCTTCCAGCCAACGGTGTCCCTGATGCGTGTTCCGCTGCTGCTGTTGTCCGCTCTGCTGCCTTTCGCCACGCTGGCCCAGACGCCGCCCCCGCCAGCCACGCCTGCACCGGCCCCGGCGCGCCCCGCGCCCGCCGCCGCTCCTGCGGCACGCCCGGCACTGAGTCCGGCGCAGCAGGCGCAGGTGCAGAAGCAGGATGCGGAGATGACCGCCGCCGCATTGCAGGTGGCCCGCCTGATCGACGCCAACCGTGCCGGTGAAGCCTGGAAGGGTGCCTCCGCCGTGGCGAAGAAATCGGTGACCGAGCAGGCCTTCGTCAGCCAGCTCACCGCGGATCGCCAGCGCCTCGGTGCGTTGGCCTCGCGTGGCCAGCCGGTGGTGACCCGGGTCAAGTACGCCGCCGGCGCGACCGTGCCCGAGGGCCTCTACATCAACGTCAGTTTCCCCACGCGCTTTGCCAACAGTGCCCAGCCGGTCCGCGAACTGGTCTCCTTCCGGTTCGATGAAGACCGCATCTGGCGCCTGGCCGGTTACAGCGTGCGTGCCGCCACCCCCTGATTGCCGGAGCCTGCGCAGATGAGTATCGAAATCCAGATGCTGGTGTGGTCGATGCTGCTGGGCATCGTGCATGTCTTCGCCCCTTCCACGCTGATCACCCGCGAGCGCGGGATCGGCTGGAATGCGTCGGCGCGCGATCAACCGATGCCGCCGCCGGGGCCGTTGGCCGGGCGGCTGCAGCGTGCGCAGAGCAACTTCATGGAGACGTTCCCGTTCTTCGCCGCCGCGGTGTTGGCGGTGGTGCTGACCCAGCGCCAGGACGGGATGACCGCTGTGGCCGTGCAGCTGTATTTCTGGGCGCGCCTGATCTATCTGCCGCTGTACGCGGCCGGCGTGCCGTACGTGCGCAGCCTGGTCTGGCTGGTTTCCCTGCTCGGGATCGTCATGCTGCTGTGGGCGCTGCTGTGAACCTCCGCTGGCGCCTCTGATCCAGATCAAGGACGGTGCCGGTGCGGCGGCGGTAAGCTGCAGCGGACACGTAACGGCAGGAGGGGATCATGCAGTCAGTGGATGTGGTGGTGGTGGGCGCCGGCCCGGCCGGGCTGTGCTTCGCACGCACGCTGGCCGATACCGGCCTCAGCGTCACCCTGATCGAACAGCAGCCGCGTGCCGCGTTGGCCGCGCCCGCGTTCGATGGCCGCGAGATCGCGCTGACCCATGCCTCGCGCCAGATCCTGGAATCGCTGGGCCTGTGGGCACGGCTGGACCCGGCCGAGATCTCCCCGCTGCGCGATGCCAAGGTGATGGACGGCGGCTCGCCGTTCGCGTTGACCTTCGCGGCGGACCCGCGCACGGGTCAAGACCTGGGCTGGTTGGTGCCCAATCATCTGCTCCGCCGCGCGGCGTGGCAGAGCGTGCAGGGCCAGGCCGGGCTGGAGATCGTCGACCAGGCCAGCGTGACGGCCGTGACACCCGGCAAGACGCACAGCACGGTGACCCTGGCCGATGGCCGCGAATTGGCCGCCAAGCTGGTGGTCGCGGCCGACAGCCGCTTCTCCTCGACCCGTCGCCTGCTCGGGATCGGCGCGCAGATGCGCGACTTCGGCAAGTCCATGCTGGTCTGCCGCATGCAGATCGAGGTGCCGCACCAGCACACCGCCTGGGAATGGTTCGGCTATGGCCGCACGATGGCGCTGTTGCCCCTCAACGGTGACCAGGCCTCGGCGGTGATCACCCTGCCGCCGCGCGAGATCGCCGGCCTGATGGCCCAGGACGAGGGCGGATTCGGCCGCAGCATCAGCACGTTGTTCGAGCATCGGCTGGGCGCGATGCGGCCGGTCGCCAAACCGGTGGCCTATCCGCTGGTGGGTGTGTATGCCCACGCGTTTGCCGGCGATCGCTGCGCGTTGATCGGCGATGCCGCCGTCGGCATGCACCCGGTCACCGCGCATGGATTCAACCTGGGTCTGCAGAGCCAGCACCGGCTGGCCGGCATCCTGCGCAAGGCCGCGGGGCAGCGGCGCGACATCGGCGCACCGCCCGGACTGGCCACTTACGAACGCGGCCATCGTCTGGCCTCGCGCCCGTTGTACGAGGCGACCAATGCGATCGCCACGCTGTATACCGATGACCGCCTGCCGGCGCGGCTGCTGCGCCGGGCCGGGCTGCGGCTGGCGCACGGGGTGGCCCCGTTCCGCCAGCTGATCGCGGCCCACCTCACCGGCAGGTGACGACCGTTGGTCGTCACAGATGGTCAGGGCGCGTCGCTGTCGGCGATCACGTGGATGACGGTGTCGGCGAACTGCACCTGCTGGCCCGCGCGGATCTTGCACGCCTTGCGCAGTTCGACTTCACCATCGACCAGGACCTGGCCGTCGCCGATCACGGTCTTGGCTTCGCCCCCGCTGGTGACCAGGTCGGCCAGCTTGAGCAGCTGCTTGAGCTCGACATAGTCGCGGTCCAGTTCAAATTCGAGGGTCTGCATGGAAGGGGTATCCTAGGGAAGGGGCGCGGCCGCTGGGCCGGGCCGTAAGAGGGCGCGTATTGTGCGCCAGCGCGGGGCAGGACGGCATCCATCCGGGAATCTGTACGCGTTGTTCAGGAACGATGCGGTATCATCGCGCCCTGAGCGAGTGAATTCTCCTCCGACCGAGCAGCGCTAGGGCACGCGATAAGAAAGGGCGCCCAAAGCGCGGACCATCCCCCTTTTTTATCTCACTGCCTGTAAACGGCAGTGTTTCGGAGTTCCCCATGTCCCAAGAAACCACCACGCCGCTGCTGTTCGCAGACCTCGGCCTTTCCGACGCCGTCATGCAGGCGGTCGCCACCGTCGGCTATGAAACCCCCTCGCCGATCCAGGCCGCCACCATTCCCGCCATGCTGGAAGGTCGCGACGTGCTGGGCCAGGCCCAGACCGGTACCGGCAAGACCGCCGCGTTCGCGCTGCCGGTGCTGTCCAACCTCGATTTCAACCAGACCAAGCCGCAGGTGCTGGTGCTGGCGCCGACCCGCGAGCTGGCCATCCAGGTCGCCGAGGCGTTCCAGACCTATTCGTCCGGCATCCCCGGCTTCCGCGTGCTGCCGGTCTACGGCGGCCAGCCCTACGGCCAGCAGCTGTCGGCCCTGCGTCGTGGCGTGCACGTCATCGTCGGCACCCCGGGCCGCGTGATCGATCACCTCGAGCGCGGCACCCTGGACCTGTCCGAGCTGAAGACGCTGGTGCTCGACGAAGCCGATGAAATGCTGCGCATGGGCTTCATCGACGACGTCGAAGCCGTGCTGAAGAAGCTGCCGGAGACCCGCCAGGTCGCCCTGTTCTCGGCCACCATGCCGTCGCAGATCCGCCGCATCGCGCAGACCTACCTGAAGAACCCGGCCGAAGTCACCATCGTCAGCAAGACGACGACCTCGGCCAACATCCGCCAGCGTTACTGGTGGGTGAGCGGCATGCACAAGCTGGACGCGCTGACCCGCATCCTGGAAGTGGAACCGTTCGACGCGATGATCATCTTCTCGCGCACCAAGGCCGCCACCGAAGAGCTGGCCGAGAAGCTGCAGGCGCGTGGCCTGGCCGCGGCCGCCATCAACGGCGACATGCAGCAGGCCCAGCGCGAGCGCACCATCGGCATGCTGAAGGAAGGCAAGCTGGACATCCTCGTCGCCACCGACGTGGCCGCCCGCGGCCTGGACGTGGAGCGCATCAGCCACGTGCTGAACTACGACATCCCGTACGACACCGAAAGCTACGTGCACCGCATCGGCCGTACCGGTCGTGCCGGCCGCACCGGTGACGCGATCCTGTTCGCCACCCCGCGCGAAAAGGGCATGCTGCGTGCGATCGAGCGCGCCACCCGCCAGCCGATCGAAGAAATGCAGCTGCCGAGCGTGGACGCGGTCAACGACACCCGCATCACCAAGTTCATGAGCCGCATCAGCGATGTGCTCGATGCCGGCGGCACCGAGTTCTACCGCGATCTGCTGCAGCGCCTGGAAGGC
The DNA here is from genome assembly GCF_039673645.1 of Stenotrophomonas sp. TWI700. Lineage (NCBI taxonomy): Bacteria > Pseudomonadati > Pseudomonadota > Gammaproteobacteria > Lysobacterales > Lysobacteraceae > Stenotrophomonas > Stenotrophomonas sp. TWI700. Next base: position 50,902 of record NZ_JBDJMB010000022.1, read on the forward strand.
GAGAAGAACGTGCCGGCGATCGAGATCGCCGCCGCGCTGGCCAAACTGCTGCAGGGTGATTCGCCGTTCCTGCTGACCCCGCCGGTCCGTGGTGCGCGTGAAGAGCGTGCCCCGCACCAGCGCAACGAACGCAGCAACGACCGTGGCGAACGCCCGGCCCGTTTCGAGCCGCGCTTCGAGCGTGGCCCGCGCCGTGAAGACGACCGCGGCCCGCGTCCGCCGCGTCCGGAAGGCGACTTCGGCAACAGCGAGGGCGGTTTCGAGCGCGCCCCGCGCCGTGACATCGCCCCGCGCGGTGCCGCCGAGCCGGGCATGGAAACCTTCCGGATCGAAGTCGGCCACGTCCACGGCGTGAAGCCGGGCAACATCGTCGGCGCGATCGCCAACGAAGCCGGTCTGGAAAGCCGTTTCATCGGCCGCATCGACATCCATGACGACTTCTCGGTGCTGGACCTGCCGGCAGAAATGCCGCAGGACCTGCTGACCCACCTGAAGAAGGTGTGGGTCTCGGGCCAGCAGCTTCAGATGCGCAAGGTCGAGCCGGGTGAAGACCTGACCCCGTCCGCGCGTCCGCCGTTCAAGCCGAAGTTCGGCCAGGGCAAGCCGCGTGGTCCGGGTGGCCCGGGTGGCCCGCGCAGTGGCCCGGGCGGCAACGACCGCCCGCCGCGTCGCGACGGCTTCAAGCCGCGCGGTCCGCGCAACTTCTGATCGCCCCCGGGTGATCGCCTCGACGCCAGCCTCCGGGCTGGCGTCGTCGTTTCCGGGGTCCGCATCCCCGCCGTGCCGGTTTCGCACGGTCTCAACAGTGCTGGCCCTAGCCTGCGGATTGGACCATGCTCCAATGGAATGAGTTTCCACATTCGCAGCCCCGGGGGGATCGGCGATGTCAGGAGGTCGCAGGGAGAGTGGCGGCACCGCGATACCGTATTCGACGCGGGGCCTGACCCTGCGCTTTGCATTGTTGACCGGCATGGCGATCGGCCTGGTCGGCATCTCCGCACTGATCCAGGAACTGCAGGCGGCTTCCACGGCGTGGATCATGGGCCAGAGCCATTGGTCGCGTGGCCAGCAGCAGGCCACCCATGCGCTGTCGCGCTACATCACCTCCGGCGATCCCGCCGATCTGGCCGCAACGCGGCAGGCGCTGCGGGTGCCGCTGGGCGATCTGCATGCCCGCCGCGCCCTCGAACAGGCCGAGCCGGACGTTGCTGCGGCACGCCAGGGCTTCATCGAAGGCGGCAACGCCCGCGGTGACATCAACCGCCTGATCCTCTCCTACCGCTACCTGCGCGATCAGGCGTATTTCCGCGATGCGGTCCGCCTGTGGCGCGACACCGATGACGATCTGCTGCAGCTGGCCGCCATCACCGACCGGGTCCAGGCCGGGCATGCCGCCGGCAGCCTGACCCCGGTGGTGGAGCAGGCCCTGCTGCGCCGCGTGCAGGCGCTGGACGTGGGCATGCAGAACCAGGCGCGTGCGTTCTCCAGTGCGTTGCTGCATACCGCGGCGATGGTGCGGATGACGACCTTCATCGTGGGCGGATTGTCGGTGCTGGCGATCACCCTGATCGCGGTGCTGCTGGCGCGGCGCGTGCGCAACGACCTCACCGAGCAGGAGAGCCGCTTCCGCGCGGCCTTCTACCAGGCCACGGTGGGCATGCTCAAACTCGACGAGGGCGGCCGCATCGTCGAAGCCAACCAGGCGATGGCCGATATCCTCGACCATCGCCGCGAGGCGCTGCTCGGGCTGTCGTTGGCCGACCTGCTGGTGGAGGGCGAGCTGATCCTGGACGCGCACGGCCGGATCGACTGGCCGCGCCAGCTGCGCCCGGGCGAGCTGCGCTTCCTGCGTTCCGACGGCAGCCTGATGTGGGGGCGCTGGAGCGGGACCGTGGTGCACACCCGGGCGCGGGCACCGACCGTGTTCGCGCTGGTCGAGGACGTGTCGCAGAACCATGCGCTTGCGCGCGAGGTGGAACACCATGCCAGCCACGATCCCCTGACCGGCCTGATCAACCGCCGCGAAATCGAGCGGCTGCTGGACCAGGCGCTGGCGGCGGTGCGTGCCGAAGGCGGTACCCACTCGCTGTGCTACATCGACCTGGACTACTTCAAGCTGGTCAACGATGGGCTCGGCCATGCCGCCGGCGATCAGCTCCTGCGCAGCTTCGCCGACTACCTGGTGGGGGCGGTGCGCGACGGCGACTGGGTGGGTCGCCTGGGCGGCGACGAATTCGCCCTGTTCCTGGCCAACGCCAGCCAGGACGAGGCCAAGCAGGTGCTGCAGCGGGTGATCCGCACGCTCGGCCAGGTCAGCTTCCAGCATGGGGACGGCGCGCCCAAGGTGAGCTGCAGCATCGGCGTGGTCGAAGTGACCGCCGAGGCACCGGACGTGAACTGGTTGATGAGCGCGGCCGACAGTGCCTGCTACGCGGCCAAGGAGGCCGGCCGCAACCGCGTGCACTGCTACAACGAGAGCCGCATGGCGCTGGACGAACGCCGGCGCGAAGCCGAGCGGTTGGCCAGCGTCTCCAGCGCGATCGCCGAGAACCGCATGCTGCTGTATGCCCAGCGCATCGAGCGGGTCGGCGACCCGGAGTTCCTGCATTACGAAGTCCTGGTGCGCATGCGCAGCCCGGAAGGGGCCTTGCAGGGGCCGGCCGAGTTCATGGGCGCGGTGGAACGTTACGGTATGGCCATGGCGTTGGACCGGCACGTGCTGTCGCTGCTGTTCCGGCATCTGCAGGTGTGCCCGAACCATGTGCAGCAACTGGGCCTGTGCAACGTCAACGTGTCGGCGCAGTCGATCGCCGAGCCGAGCTTCCTGGCGTTCGTCACCGACCTGCTCGAGCGCAATCGCGGCCTGGCCCGCAAGCTCTGCTTTGAAATCACCGAAACCGCGGCGGTCAGCAACCTGGCGCAGGCGCGCGCCTTCATCGATGCGGTGAAAGCGCGTGGCTGCCGGATGGCCCTGGATGATTTCGGCTCCGGGCTTTCTTCATTTGGCTATCTGCGCCAGCTGCCGGCGGACATGCTCAAGATCGACGGCGTGTTCGTGCGCGACATGAACGTGGATCCGGTCAACCGTGCCGCCGTTCGGGCGATCACCGAGGTCGGCCGCGAGCTGCACATGATGGTCGTCGCCGAATGGGTGGAATCGGCGGTGGTGGCCGACCAGTTGGCCCAGATGGGCGTGGAAGGTCTGCAGGGGTATGCGATCGAACGGCCGATTCCGCTGGAAAGGATGACGCAGCTGGCGATACGGCCGGTACGGGCAGGGCGCTCATCCGATGCCTGGCGGGGCATGCCATGATGCGATAATCGCCACCGACGGCAGCGGACAGGGTGTCCGCGGGCGATCACGGGCGGGCAGGGCGCAGGTGTGAGCAACGGGGGCGGGTATTCAATCGGGTGGGCGGCGCTGATCACGGTGCTGCTGTGGCTGTTGCCATGGAGCCTGCAGGCGGTCCCGCGCGCGGGGCAGGATTTCCTGTTGCTCGGCGGGGCGACCGACGAGGTGACGCCCCAGCGCGCCTGTGCGCCGGATGTGCTGGCGCGCCATCAGGAAGTCCTCTCGATCCCTGCACCTGCCGCCGGCTGGTCGGGCAAGCCGCAGGCCGTGGATGTGTTCGGGGTGCTGACCGGCGAGGTCCGCATCAGCCACGGCGACCGCGAGATCTGCGGCAGCATGCACGATGCCCGCACGCGCGATTCGCGCTTCCGCGCCGGGGTCGGGTTGGTGGTGGTGCCCGAGGCCGGCGATCACGAGCCGATCGTGGTCTCCTGGACCCGCCCGCTCAAGGCCCGCTGGGTGCCGACCATCCAGCTCGGCGCGCCCAGTCCGGTCCAGCAGAACGACACCGCCCGCCTGCTGGTGCGCGCGGCCTGCATCGCAGTGGCGATCGCCCTGGCGCTGTCGGCGCTGATGGGCTGGGCCACCACCCGCGATCAATCCTTCCTGGTCTATGTCGGTGCCTGTGTCGTGTTCGTGCTGTGGCAGGCCGTGCTCGGCGGCCTGAGCGGCTATCCCGAGCCCTGGCTGCCGGTGCAGGACCGTGCCTCCTGGTGGCTGGTCGCGCTCACCGCGTTCAGCGAGGCGCTGCTGCTGCCGATCCTGTGGCGGCTCAGTGGCGGCGACCGGCGCTGGCCGCGCTCGCGCCCGGCGCAGCATCTGGTGTTGTGGGGGCTGGTCGCAATCGGGCTGAGCGTACCGCTGTGGGGGCTGGCGGGGCTGGGCGCGGTGGCGTTCGTGCTGGAGTGGAGCTTCCTGGCGGTCTGCACGCTGTGCCTCGGCGCGGGCCTGTGGGGGGTGTGGCGGCGCGATGCGCATGCGCTGCCGGGGTTGGCCGCACTGGCGCCCTGGTGGATCATGATCGTGGCCGATGCGCTGGATGCGCGCTGGCTGGTGGCCTACCGGATCGAAGCACTGCAGCTGGCGGCCACCTGGTTCCTGATGATGGCCGCCTACGCGCTCAACCTGCGGCTCGGTCGCCTGCGTCGCCAGCGCGATGAAATGCGCCAGCTGGCCGACACCGACATGCTGACCGGGCTGCCCAATCGCCGCGCCGGCCTGCGCCTGCTGGCCGAGTACCTGGAGCGTGCGGATCAGCCGCCGCATGCGTTGGCGATCGGTTTCCTCGACATCGATCTGTTCAAGGACATCAACGACCAGTTCGGCCACGACGTGGGCGACCAGGTCCTGGTCGCGGTGGCGCGCGCGCTGCGCGGGTCGGTGCGCAACCACGACGATGTGATCAGGATGGGCGGGGAAGAATTCCTGGTGCTGCTGCCCGGGGCCGGGCATGCCGCCGCCGTGGCGCGGCTGGAGACGGTGCGCCAGCAGGTGGCGGCGGTCACCCAGGCGCTGGGCATCCCCGGCCTCACGGTCTCGGCCAGCATCGGCCTGGCGGTGCTCAGGCCCGGCAGCGATGACCTGGCCGGGCTGCTGCGCCGGGCCGACCATGCCATGTACTGCGCCAAGCGCAACGGCCGCAATCAGATCCATGATGGCGAGCGCACCACCACGGCCGGCGAGCCAGTGCCGGCCTGAACGGCCCGCGCGCGGAAAAACGCAGCGGCGGCCGCCTTTTGCCCGATAATGGGCCGATGACAACCCGACTCAACAAGCATATCGCCGACACCGGCTTCTGTTCCCGGCGCGAAGCCGACCGCCTGATCGGCGAGCGCCGCGTCACCGTCAACGGCCATCCGGCCGGCACCGGTGCGGTAGTGGGCGAACAGGACGTGGTGCTGGTCGACGGCCAGCCGCTGCGCGCGCGCGAAGCGAAGAAGGCCGGTGGCCGCAAGCACGTTTACATCGCGCTGAACAAGCCGGTGGGCATCACCTGCACCACCGAAAGCTCGGTGAAGGGCAACATCGTGGAGTTCGTCGGCCACGAGCAGCGCATCTTCCCGATCGGCCGCCTGGACAAGGATTCGGAAGGCCTGATCCTGCTGACCAGCAACGGCAACATCGTCAACCAGATCCTGCGCGCCGAGAACGGCCACCAGAAGGAATACATGGTCGCGGTCAACAAGGCCGTCACCGATGAGTTCCTGCGCGGCATGGCCCGTGGCGTGCGCATCCGCGATGAAGTGACGCTGCCGTGCCGGACCAGCAAACTGGCCAAGTTCGGCTTCCGGATCACCCTGCAGCAGGGCCTGAACCGGCAGATCCGGCTGATGGCCGCCGCGTTCGGCTTCCGCGTCACCCAGCTGCGCCGCGTGCGCATCGACAATATCAAGCTCGGCGCGCTCAAGCCGGGCCAGTGGCGCAACCTCACCGATGCCGAGCTCAAGGGCCTGCTGCCCAAACAGCTGGACTGGTGATGCCCTGCGTCACCTGATTCGACACCGCGCTGTGCGGCACCCGCATGGGCGCGGTGACCGTGGTCGACCAGGACGCGATCGAGCAGACCCTGGCCCGCGCCGATACAGCGCTGTACCGGGCCAAGGGCGACGGCCGCAACCGGGTCATCCGCGCTGACTGAGGCCGCCTTCGCAGGCGGTGCGACGGCGGCGCGGCAGACTGGCCTTCCCACCCTGACCGCCACCGCCATGCTGCAGACCCTGGCCATCGCCCACTACCGTTCCCTGCACGACCTGGTCGTGCCGATGGGGCGCCTGAACCTGGTCACCGGCGACAACGGCAGTGGCAAGTCCAGCCTGTACCGCGCGCTGCGGCTGCTCGCCGAAACCGCGCAGGGCGGCGTCGCGGCGGCGCTGGCGCGGGAAGGCGGACTGGGCTCGGCGCTGTGGGCCGGCCCAAGCCAGATCGACGCGCGGATGCTGCGCGGCGAGGTGCCGGTGCAGGGCCAGGCGCGCTCACCATCGATCGCGCTGCGGTTGGGATTTGCCGCCGATACCTTCGGCTACGCCATCGATCTCGGGCTGCCGGCGGCAGGCAACTCCCTGTTCGATCTGGATCCGCAGATCAAATGCGAGAGCCTGTGGGCCGGGCCGTTCCTGCGCAGCGCCAGCGCGCTGGTCGAGCGCCGCAACAGCGTGGTGCGGCGCCGGCAGGGACGGCACTGGGAGGTGGTTGACGAGCACCTGTCCGTGTTCGACAGCCTGTTCACCCAGGTGGCCGATCCGCAGCGCATGCCCGAGGTGCTCGCCCTGCGCGAATCGATCCGCGGCTGGCGCTTCTACGATCATTTCCGCAGCGACCAGGACGCGCCGGCGCGCCAGGCGCCACTGGCCACGCGCACGCCCGTGCTCAGCCACGATGGCCATGACCTGGCCGCGGCCTGGCAGACCATCGTGGAGATCGGCGATGCGCAGGCGCTGGCGCGGTCGCTGGACGACGCATTCCCCGGTGCACAGGTGCGGATCGAACCGCATGAGGGCCGGCTGCACCTGAAGTTCCATCAGCCCGGCCTGCTGCGGCCGTTGGCGGTCGCCGAACTGTCCGACGGCACGCTGCGTTATCTGCTGCTGATCGCCGCGCTGCACACGCCGCGCCCACCACCGCTGATGGTGCTCAACGAACCGGAGACCAGCCTGCACCCTGACCTGCTGCCGGCGCTGGCGCGGCTGATCATCGCGGCGTCCGCGCGCAGCCAGCTGTGGGTGGTATCGCATGCCAGCCGGCTGATCGCGGCACTGCGCGAATCACCGGACTGCCACCCGATCCGGCTGGAGAAACAGATGAGCCGCACCACCGTGGCCGGGCAGGGCCTGCTGGACGTACCGCCCTGGCACTGGCCGCAACGCTAGGCACCGACGTTACCGGCAGGCACCGGCCTTCCGCCGGTACGCTCCGTCACTCGGCGATGTTGCGCGCCTCGGAGGTCGCCAGGATTTCCGGGTGCTGGACCTTCCTGCGGCGGTTGAGCAGCGGGTGCAGGAACACCGCCCCGACGATGATCGCCACGCCCGCGTAGAACAGCGGCGTCAACTCGCGCTGCTCGCTGAGCAGCACCATCGCCAGCAGGATCGCGTAGACCGGTTCGAGGTTGGTCACCAGCTGCGAGGTATAGGCGCTGATATGGCGCAGCGCCACCAGCGCGAGCGCGAACGGCAGCAGCGTGCACAGCCCGGCCAGGGCCAGCAGCAGCAGGCCGTCGTGCAGGTCCGGGATCACCCACAACGGGCTGGCCAGGGCCGGCAGCAGGAACGGCAGCGCCGGCGCCAGCAGGGTCAGGGTGAGGGTGCCCGCACCGAGTTCCAGCGCGGTCACGGTCAGCGGGTCGGCGTGGCTGACCAGGCGCTTGTTGAACGAGCCGAAGATCGCCACCAGCAGCGCCGACAACGCGCCGATGAGCACGCCCAGTCGCATGCCGTCCGGCACGCCACCGACCACCAGCGCGACGCCCGGCAGCACCAGGAGGCCGAAGGCCAGCTCGCGGAACTGGAAGGGCCGCTTGGCCACCCAGGGTTCGATCACCGCGGTGAACACCGGCGCCAGCGCGATGCAGGTGGCCGCCACCGAGGCATTGGCCAGCTTCACCGCGCCATAGAAGGTCAGCCAGTGCAGGGCGACCAGGGCGCCCACGCCGCAGTAGCCGGCCACCAGGCGCGGCGACAGCTGGCGCAGACCGCGCCACACGCGTGGCACCAGCGCCAGCATCGCCACCACCAGCAGCATGCGCCACCACACCAGCGGCAGGGCGGGCAGGGTGATCAGCTTGCCGAGGATGGCAGTGACGCCCCACAGCAGCACACAGAAATGGATTTGCAGCAGGGCTCTGCGGGTATCGGTCATCGGCATCCGCATATTGTGCGGCAAGCCGTGCCGCGAAGGATGCCTTCCACGCGATCCGCTACATGGCCGTGGCATCCTGCGGCGATGACACGCCTCCACACCGATCCCGTCCGTGCCGCCCCGACCCCCGCGCTGCGCGCCTGGGCCGGCCTGACCGCGGTCATTGCGGTGGCTTCCCTGCTGCTGCAGTACCACCTGCTGCTGCGCACGCCCGGCCTGGGCGCGGCGGACGCGACGCTGCGCTACCTGGGCTATTTCACCATCCTCAGCAACATCGGGGTGGCCGCCGTCTGCCTGGCGCTGGTGCGTGGCCGTGGCGACGGCCTGGCCGGTCCCGTCCCGCGCGCGGCGGTGGCGTTGTTCATCGGCATCACCGGGTTGATCTACGTGATCATCCTGCGCCCGTTGTGGCACCCGCAGGGCGCGCAATGGTGGGCAGACGTGGGGCTGCATTACGCCGTACCGGTGCTGTACCTGCTGGGCTGGCTGGCCGGCCCGCACGGTGGCCTGCACCGGCGCGGGCTGCTCGGCGCGCTGGCGTTTCCGACGGTCTATCTCGGCTGGGCGCTGCTGGTCGGCCGGCTCAGGGGCCAGTACCCGTACCCCTTCCTGGACCTGGGCACGCTGGGCCTCGTGCTGGTCCTGCGCAACGTGCTGGCCGTGGCGGTGGTGTTCGTCGTGTGCGGCGGACTGCTGTGGTGGCTGGATGGCGCGCTGGCGCAACGCCGCCGGCGCGGGTAAGGCGTCAGCCGCCGCCGAGCTGCTGCAGCTGGTCGCGCAGGGCCATGGCCGCGCCGGGATTGCGCTGCTTGGCCGCCCCGATGAACAGCACATAGACCTCGCGTGGCGGCGAGGCCGGCACCTCGGCGCCGAGATGGGGCAGGTCCGGATTGTCCTCGCCCCGGGCCCAGCGCATCGCACGCAGGCACCACTGCTCCATCGCACGCGCCGGGTAGCCGGCACGCAGGTTGGCGCGCGAGCCCATCAACCGCGCATAGAGGAAGTCCGACGTGGGGTCGGCGAAGCTGGGATGCTCGTCCGAGCCACTGAACACCAGCGCGGCGCCATGCGCACGGGCGGCGGTCAGCAGCCCAGGCGTCCACGCCGCGGGATTGCGCACCTCCAGTGCGTGCTGCAGGCGGTGGCCATCGACCTTGCGCGGCAGCATCGCCAGGAAGCGATCGAACTCGGCCGCACCGGCCGGATGGCTGTCGCCGAACTGCCAGATCAACGGGCCAAGCCGGTCTTCCAGCGCCGCGATGCCATCGATGAAACGCTCGGCACGTTCGCCGACCGTGGTGAGGTCATGGGTCTGGGTGATCGTGCGCGGCGCCTTGGCCGAGAAGCGGAAACCTTCGGGCGTCTGTTCGCGCCACTGCGCATAGATGGCCGGCTTCTGCGCGCGGTAGAACGTGCTGTTGATCTCGATGCAGCCCAGCTGTTGGCTGGCGTAGGCCAGTTCCTCGCGCTGCGGCAGCCCGGCCGGATAGAACGTACCGCTGCGCCACGCCGGGAACACCCAGCCGCCGATGCCGGTGCGGATGGAACCGGCCGCTGTGCTCATGCGCCGCCCGCGGGGTCGGCCCACGGATCGTAACTGCCGAACCACCACAGATAGCCTTCCAGGTCCCGGCAGGCGTAACCGCGGCCACCGTAAGGCTGGTCGGCGATCTCGATCACGATCCGCGCACCGGCGGCGACGGCACGCGCGTGGTGCGCGTCCGGGTCGGCCACGATGACGCAGGCAGTCTGCGTCTGGCGGCCGTCGACCTCATCGGGGTGGACGCTGTAACGGCCCCATTCGCTGGCGTTGTCCACCGAGCCCAGCATGATCATGCCGTGGCCGTACACCAGTTGGGCGTGGTGGACGGTATCGCCATCGGCGTACACCGCGTGTTTCTGGAAGCCGAACGCCTGCTGCAGCCAGGCAATCGCGGCGTGCGCATCGCGGTAGCGCAGGCAGGGAATGAGGGTGGCGGTGGTCGCGGTGGGCGCGGTCATGACGGGCCTCCTTCTGGCACAGGCGAGCCTGATCCGGGCCGCGTTACCATCGTGCGAAACCGGGGCATCGCGACCCTCGACGCCCCCGCCACACGCAACCGGAGACACTGCTTGAACACATCCTGGATCGGAGGCGCCGTGCTGCTCGCATGCGCACCCTTGGCATCGGCCGCCGTGCCGGCCGAACTGCAGCGGCTGGACGCCACCATCGAACGCGCCCGCACCGAGTTCGACATCCCCGGCATCGCCGTGGCGGTGGTCAAGGATGGCAAGGTGGTGATGGAACGCGGCTACGGCGTGCGCGAACTGGGCAAGCCGGATCCGGTCCAGGCCGATACGCTGTTCGCGATCGCCTCCAACACCAAGGCGTTCACCGCCACCTCGCTGAACCTGCTGGCCGAGCAGGGCAAGCTGAAGATGGACGATCGCGTGATCGATCATCTGCCCGGCTTCCGCATGTCCGATCCGTACGTGACCGGCGAGATGCGCATCCGCGATCTGCTTTCGCACCGCAGTGGCCTGAGCCTGGGGGCGGGCGACCTGCTGTTCTGGCCGACCACCTCCTACAGCAACAAAGAGGTGGTGCAGCGTCTGGGCAAGGTGCCGCTGAAGGCGGGTTTCCGTGATCGCTATGCGTACGACAACATTCTCTACGCGGTCGCCCAGCAGGTGATCGAGCAGGTGTCCGGGCAGATCTACGCGGACTTCCTGCAGCAGCACATCTTCACGCCGGTCGGGATGCGCGGCACCCGCTACAACGCCGACCATCTGCAGCCCGGTGACAACGCCGCGGTCGGACACGCCAAGTTCGATTTCAGCCAGCTGCGCACTGTCGCGCCGCTGACCTGGTCCAACAATGCCGGCGCCGGCGGCATCTATTCCAGCGTCCACGACATGGCGCGCTGGATGAACGTGCAGCTGGCCCACGGCACGCTGGAGAACGGGCAGCCGCTGTTCACCGCCAAGACCCAGCAGGCGATGTGGCAGATGATCACGCCGCAGGTCGTGCCCGAGCCGAGCGTGCCGCAGCTGGCCGCGGCGCGGCCGAACTTCGCCGGCTATGGCGAAGGCTGGAGCCTCAGCGACTACCGCGGCCAGAAGCTGGTCTGGCATACCGGCGGCTGGCCGGGGATGGTGTCGCGCGTGACCCTGGTGCCGGAGCACAAGCTGGGCATCGTGGTGCTCACCAACCAGGAAGTCGGCGCGGCCTTCAACGCCATCACGATGGAAGCGCTGGACGCTTACCTGCAGGCCCCGGCCACCGACTGGGTCGCCGCCTATGCCGCTGCCGTTGCCAAGTCACAGGAGAAAGCAGACGAAGGCTGGGCCAGGCACCAGGCCGCGCGCGATGCGAAATCCAGGCCATCGCTGCCGCTGTCGCGCTATGCCGGTGGTTACCGCGACGCGTGGTACGGCGATGTATTCGTCGAACAGCAGGGCGGCAAGCTGCGCCTGCGCTTCGGCAAGACCGCGCAGTTGATCGGTACGCTGGAGCATTGGCAGCACGATACCTTCCTGGTGCGCTGGGATGATCGTTCGCTCAATGCCGATGCCTTCGTGAATTTCAGCCTCGATCCGGACGGCAAGGTCCGCGAGGTGCGCATGCAGGCGGTGTCCTCGCTCACCGATTTCAGTTTCGATTTCCAGGACCTGCTGCTGATGCCGATCGCCGTCGAGGCCAAGGGCTGAACCCCGTCGCCAGCCTGTGATGGGGGTGAGAGTAAAAGGGCAGGCCGCGGTGGGATAATCGCGGCCTGGTTTGTTTTTGGTGCACTGCGATGTTCCGCTGGTTCGAATCGATTATTCCGGTGTTCCCGCCGATCGACGCGCGCATGCCACCCCGCAAGGTGGTGCCGTTCTATATCCATTACCTGCGCCCGGTCTGGCCGGTGCTGCTGGCCACGTTGATCGCCGGCCTGCTGCTGGCACTGGTCGAAGTGGCGATGTTCGATTTCCTGGGCCGCATCGTGGACATGGTCGCCGAGCAGCCCGGCAGCGGCTTCTTTGCACGGCATGCCAACACGCTGATGTGGATGGCCGGCATCACCCTGATCGCACGGCCGCTGCTGGTATCGCTGCACAGCCTGCTGGTCAACCAGGCGATCGTGCCGGGGCTGAGCAACCGCTCGCGCTGGCTGATGCACAACTACGTGGTGCGGCAGAGCCTGAGCTTCTTCCAGAACGACTTCGCCGGCAGCATGGCCAACCGGGTGATGCAGACCGGCACCTCGCTGCGCGAGTCGGCGGTGCAGATGGTCGATTCGGTCTGGTACATCCTGGTCTACACCGGCACCGCGCTGTACCTATTCGCGCAGGCCGACTGGCGTCTGATGATTCCGCTGGCCCTGTGGATGGGCAGCTACGTGGTGATCATGTGGTACTTCGTGCCGCGCGCCAAGGAGCGGGCGTGGCTTGCCTCCGAGGCGCGTTCCAAGGCGATGGGCCGCATCGTGGATGGCTACACCAACGTGCCCACGCTGAAGCTGTTCGCCCATGGTGGGCGCGAGCAGGCGTACGTGGCCGAAGCGATCGGGGAACTGGTGACCAAGCACCGGGGCCAGACGCGGGTCACCACCGGGCTGGAAGTGACCATCGCCGTCGTCAACGGTTTCCTGATCGTGGGCACCTGCGCGCTGGCGCTGTGGCTGTGGAACGGTGGGCACATCACCGTCGGCGCGATCACCCTGGCCACGGGCCTGGTGATCCGCATCCACAACATGTCCGGCTGGATCATGTGGACGATCAACGGCATCTTCGAGGATATCGGTACGGTGCAGGACGGCATCACCACCATCTCGCAGCCGCTGACCGTGCAGGACCGTGCCGATGCCGTGCCCTTGCAGGTCAGCCAGGGCGCCGTGCATTTCGATCACATCCATTTCCATTACGGCAAGAGCGGCGGGGTGATCGCCGGACTCGATCTGAACGTGAAAGCGGGCGAGAAGATCGGCCTGGTCGGTCCCTCGGGTGCCGGCAAGTCGACCCTGGTCAACGTGCTGCTGCGCCTCTATGACCTAGAAAGCGGGCAGATCCGCATCGACGGCCAGGACATCGCAGGGGTTACCCAGGAGAGCCTGCGCCGGCAGATCGGCGTGGTCACCCAGGACACCTCGCTGCTGCACCGTTCGATCCGCGACAACCTGCTCTATGGGCGCCCCGATGCGACCGACGAACAGCTGCATGCGGCGGTGGCCAAGGCGCGTGCCTCGGCCTTCATCGACACGCTGGTGGACGGGGAAGGGCGTCGTGGCTACGACGCGCACGTCGGCGAGCGCGGGGTGAAGCTGTCCGGTGGCCAGCGCCAGCGCATCGCGATCGCGCGGGTGCTGCTCAAGGATGCGCCGATCCTGGTCCTGGACGAAGCCACCTCGGCGCTGGATTCGGAAGTGGAAGCGGCGATCCAGGACAACCTGGACGAGCTGATGACCGGCAAGACGGTGATCGCGATCGCGCACCGGCTGTCCACCATCGCGCGCATGGACCGGCTGGTGGTGATGGACCAGGGCCGCATCGTGGAGACCGGCACGCACGCCGAGCTGATCGCGGCGGGCGGGTTGTATGCACGCCTGTGGGCGCGGCAGACCGGCGGATTCGTGGCCGCCGACGCGTAGGTTCACGCCCGGCGGGGATGCATCTGGTTCCGTGACAAAAAAAACGGCCCGGGATCCCCGGGCCGTCTGCAGGCTCATCCACGCATGGCGTGGATTTACTCGATCGGCTGGTCCAGCATCAGCTGGCGCGCGAAGCGCACCGGCGGAGCGCCGTAGGACAGCATCTGGTCGTGGTAGGCCTTCAGGTTGAACTTCGCCCCCTGCTTGTCCTGCACGGCCTTGCGCGTGTCGAAGTGTTCCTGCGCGCCGACGAAGTAGGTCGGCAGCTGCGCGGAGGTCAGCTGTGCACGCACCCACTTGCCCGAGGCTTCGCTTTCCTGCTGGAAGGCGTCATGGGTCATCAGGTGCATCGCCTGCTCACGCGTCCAGTTGTCCACGTGCACGCCCTGGTCCAGGATCGCGTTGGAGATGGTGCGCAGGTAGAACTTCAGCTGCACCAGGTGGAACAGCGGATCGTTGTCCAGATAACCCTGCTCCTGCATCATCCGCTCGGTGTAGACCGCCCAGCCTTCGGCGAACAGGCCCGAACGCAGCACCGCGCGCAGCGTCGACGGGAACTTGCCCGAGTGCCAGCCTTCCAGGTAATGGCCCGGCGTGCCTTCGTGGATGCTCAGCAGGTGGATCATGCGGCTGTTGTATTCGCGCAGGAACGAATCGACCTGCTTGTCGGTCCAGTCGTCCGGAATCGGCGAGACCGCGTAGAAGGTCTTCAGGTTCTTGTCGAGCGGGCCCGGCGAATCGCAGTAGGCCACGGCCACGCCGCGCTGGAATTCCGGCATCAGGATGATGTCGACCGGCGAATCGGGCAGCGTCATCAGATCGTGCTTGCGCACGAATTCGGTGGACTGCTCCAGCGCGGCTTTGGCGTCTTCAACGACCTTGTCGCGGGCCGGCTTGTCGGCATACGCCAGCTCCAGCGCGGCTTCGATCGCGGCCTGCTGCTGCGCGTCGCTCGGGTTGGCCGGCAGCGCCGGAGCGCCCGGCTTGTCCTTGAGCACGGTCTGCGCGATGCCGTACATGTCCTGGCGCACGCGCTTGAGCTCGGCACGCGCGCGCTCGCCGATCTCGGCGCGCGAGAGCGAGGAGTTCAGCGCGAACTTCAGCTTCTGGTCGTACAGGTCGGCGCCGATGCGGAAGTCACCCTTGGCGTTCGGCACCAGGGTCTTGTCCAGCCAGGTCTGCTGTTCGTCGACGGCCTTCTTCAGGCCGTCGATCGCGGCCTGCAGACGCTTATGGTCTTCGGCCGGCAGTTCACCGATGTGCGGGGTGATGAAGGTATCGACGATGCTGAGGATGCCGCGGTTCTGCTTGGCCACGGTCTCGGCATGGATCTTCGGCACGCGGGCCGGGTCCAGGTTCTCGCGGGCCTGGGCGAAGATCTGCGGCAGCTTCTCCATGCGCGCGGTCGCCGACTTCAGGCGGTCGGGCAGCGGCGCGAACTCACGCGCCATCAGGCCGTACAGCGCGCTGCCGGCCATGCCGTTGTACATCTGCGGATCCCACTTGGGCGACTGCAGCACTTCCGCGGTCCAGACTTCGGACTGCAGCTGGTTGCGCAGGATCGCCGCATCCACCTGGTTTTCGCGCGAGAGCTTGCTGACATCGATCTTGTCCAGATCGCCCAGCAGCGCCTTGTACGCGGTCAGCACCTTCTGCTGGCCGGCGGCGCTGAGATCGTCGATCTCGCTGTCGTAGCGGTGGTCGCCGATCTGCGTGGCGCTGATCGGGGACAGCTGCATCCAGGTGTCCAGGGCGCGCTTGGACAGGTCGGCGAAGGCCGCATCGACCGCGGCATCGCCGGCCGGGGTGGCCGCTTCGGTGCCGGTGGCGGGCGTCGGGGAGTCGGCCTGCTGGCAGCCACCAAGGGCGGCGATCAGGGCGAGGGCAAGCAGATGCTGGCGCATCGGTGTTCCTGTACTGGGGACAATCCCCGAGCATAGGGCCGATGGCCCCCTTTGTCCCCGTGCCATTGGATTACCATGCGCTGTGAAATTCACCGCCGTTGATGGAGCTGCACTGTGACTGGATGGACAGGAGGGGCCCGCGCCGGGCTGGCAGGGATGCTGTTGTTGGGCCTGGTGGCCTGTGGCCGCAGCGGGCCGAACTACGCCGCCGATGCGGCTGCCGGGGCCGTCGCGTCGCCGGAAGGCGCGTTCCTGGCCTACGAACACGACATCCGCATCCAGCTCGATGCCCAGCGCATCAGCGAGCGGGTCAAGGCCGTGTCCGAGGCCTGCCAGAGCAACCGGTTCGGGGACTGCGCCGTGCTGCAGGTGGGCGAGGAAGGCGGTGAGAGCCGCTCCGGTTCGATCCGCGTGCGCATCGCCCCCAAGGGCGTGGAACCGATCATCGCCCTGGCCGGTGAAGGCGGCGATGTGGCCTCGCGCAATACGCATGCCGAAGATCTGGCCCAGCAGGTGGCCGATACCGCGCTGACCCAGACGCGGTTGCAGAAGGAACACGCGCAGCTGCAGGCGTATCAGCAGCGCAGCGACATGAAGGTGGCCGACCTGCTGGCGGTCTCGCAGCGCATGGCGGAGATCGAGGCCGGGCTGGAGCAGGCCAACAAGGACGCGGCGCAGCAACGCCGGCGGATCGACACCCAGCTGGTGACGATGAACTTCGAAGGCCCGGCCGGGCAGCGCAGCCGCAATGAGATCGGCAAGGCGTTCAGTGAATTCGGTGCGATCTTCACCACCAGCATCGCCTTCGTGATCCGCGCGGTCGCCGCGCTGCTGCCGGTCGGCGTGGTGGTGTGGGCGGTCGGTGCGGTGGTCGTGGCGCTGTGGCGCCGCCGCAAGCGTCGCAAAGCCGCAGCGGCCGCGCGCTGATCAAACAGGTCGTGGGGGGCCGGCCCCCCCCCGCCCACCCAGGGATAAAAAAAAAAGATGGAAGGATTAGAAAGAAAAAAAAAAAACCAACACC